>JAFGWZ010000284.1 GCA_016936905.1 Deltaproteobacteria bacterium
CTCGCCCTCTCCCACGACGACCTGAAAAAGAAGCTTGAGGACTACGCGGCGAAGCTCGCCAGGGGGCTCGAGGAAAAACAGGAAAAACTTGCATGGCCGGAATAATCAGGATCAATCCGTCGAATCTCGACCCGCGGGCACTCGAAGAAGCGGGGAAAATCATCAGGAAGGGCGGCATTGTCGCCTATCCCACGGAAACCTTCTACGGGCTCGGCGCCGATGGAGGAAGCGAATCATCGGTTGAAAAGATATTCGCCGTGAAAGGGAGGGATTTCAACAAGCCCATTCCTCTTATCATCGCCGGCCGCAGCCATCTTGCGGCATGGGCCGCATCCATACCGGAAACGGCCCAGCAACTCATGGACCGGTTCTGGCCGGGCCCGCTGACTCTGCTCTTTCAGGCCTTGCCCGGTGTCTCATCACGGCTTACCGGAGGAACGGGAAAGATCGGAATCCGCTGTTCCAGCAACACCATTGCCGCGGGACTGGCGGCACTCATCGGGGGAGGCGCCCTGACGGCGACAAGCGCGAATCTCTCAGGTCAGGAAGAGTGTGTTTCGGCGGGCGAGGTAATGGACAGGCTCGGATCCCGTATCGATGCCGTTATCGACGGAGGCACAACGCCGGGAGAAAAGGGCTCGACGATCGTCGATGTTACGGCCGATCCGCCGGTCATCATACGGGAAGGCGTTATTCCTGCATCGCTTATTCTCGACATGCTTGGGAAAATCTGAGCAGGTTTTCCTCCTCGCCGATGGCGATAAGATTGTCCCCTTTTTCGATCACGTATGCCGCCACGGGATTGAAGACCATCTTTCCCGATGCCTTGTTGACCGCCACAATAATCAGATCATACTCCCTCCGGAGGCCGGATTCGGCAAGCGATTTGCCGATAACATAGGACGCGCTTCCCACATGGATCTCTTCCATACGGAGGGACAGCCGCTGGGTCCCCGTTGTGATTTCAACAAAATCAAGCATCGCCGGCCTCAAGAGCGCCAGGGTCATCCTCGACCCTCCCACCTTATAGGGAGAAATGACACGATTCGCCCCGGCTTTTATCAATCTCCGTTCCGAAGCCTCATCCTCGAAACGGGCAACGACATACAAATCGTGATTCAACTCCCGGGCAGTCAGGACAACATAGAGATTGTCCGCGTCGGTCGGGAGGGCGCTGACGAGGCCCCGGGCCCGTCCCACCCCTGCTTCGATGAGGATTTGATCGTCCGTGGCAGTCCCCTTGACATATATGAAACCTGCATCCTCGACCCGTTGAATGACCTTCTCATCATTATCGACCACGATGAAGGCAATTCCTTCGTCGGAGAGTTCCTTGCAGATGAGACGGCCGATTTTACCATAGCCGCAGACAATGTAATGATCTCTCATTTTACTTATCTGTTTCTTCAACTTCCCCCTCCCCAATACTTGTTTAAGCCGCCCTTCCATGAAATTTTCCATTACCAACGCAAAGGTATAAGCCATGGTACCGACACCGAAGGTGATAAGAAAAATTGCGAAAATCCGCCCTTCACTGCTTTTGGGATAAAAATCGCCGTACCCCACCGTCCCAAGCGTCACCACCGTGGCGTAAAAAGACTCGAGGAATGGCCATCCCTCGAGCACATGATATCCTAACGTTCCGAAGACAAATATGAGGATCAGCAGCAGGAAGGCGAATCTGACCTTTTCCAACGGCAGCATGGAGCCTCCTTCTATATAGTAAAGTAACGGAGTTGTGGCGTTATCTGTTCGTTCCGACGCTAACGCTGTCCAGGTCGATCACATATTCCTGGGCGTTTTCCGGCGGATTAACAAAGACGAGGGTAAAGGGCAGCCTGCCGTCCTTGGGAATATTCCGGTTATCGAAATCCCTTCCCCAGGGATTGGAAAGCTCGGCGTGCAGTTCCTCCTCCGTCAGGTTCCGCAACTCTTCTTCGGAAAGAACGGTCCCCCCATAACTTGTCTCTTCCATGAGAACGGCGCCGGCGGCGTCAAGAATTCTTCCGCGGACTTTCACTTTCGAAGCGGGGATGTCTCCTTTATTCACCGCAAAGCCTTCCACGACCAGGATATCGCCTGCAATCCAGTTGTTTATCGCCTGTTCCTTTGTGTCAATGAAGTATATCTCCGCTCTTTGCGGAGCTGCGGTTCCCACGCTGGTTTTATCGATAACGGCCCTTTTTTCAAAAGGGAGGGATGCAAGGATTCTGTCATACAGGTCCTGCCGGACCTGGGGATACAGGATAAGATAGGCGGCAAAGGCGACTGCCAGGAGAACAAGTAACGACCCGAGAACCTTTGCACGCTTACCCGACGGCGCCGTCGCGTCGGGTTCATCCTCACCGGGAGGCACATCGTCTACGTCCGTGGTTTCATCGTCAGAAATGGTCTCGTCACTGCCCTCGGACATTGCTTCCTCTATCGGCTCTTCAAAAGGTCCGGTCACATCCGGGACAGGTTCGACGCCTTCATCCACGAATGTAAGCCCGTCATGGCCGTCGCCCTCATCGATATCTTCAAAGGCCATTATCTCCTTCGGTCTCTCATCACCTGCCCCATCAGCAGCAAGGAGCTCATCGTCCCCAGGCACCGCCGGAAAGATTATTTTTTTATCGATGGGATTCTCGAGGAAGAAAATGTTCTGGCAGCGTGTACACCGCACCCATACGCCCGCTCCGTCGATGAGCGCCTCGTCGAAACGATAGCTGGTCTCGCATTTTTCACATTGAATGATCACCGTCCGTCCCCCTGTCAAGGCGTCACTCTTCAATTACATAAATCTCCGGCAGCGACCGAAACTGTTCATTACAATCAAGGCCGTACCCCACAACGAATCCATCCTCCATGGTAAATCCCACGTAATCGGCATCGATCTCGACTTCCCGCCTCGCCGTCTTGTCAACGAGGGCACATATCTTAAGGGATGCGGGTTTTCTGTCACCGAGCATAGTTTTCAACGAGGCGAGGGTCGTTCCCGTATCAATAATATCTTCAACGATCAGAACATCTTTCCCCTCTATGGAACATTCGAGGTCCTTGGTAATGGTAATCTTTCCCGAACTGACCGTTCCCGAACCGTAACTGGCGACACGTATGAAATCGATCTGGTGAGGAATCCCCATGGATCGCACCAGATCGGACAGAAAGATGAACGCCCCCTTTAATATCCCTACCAGAACAAGATCCTTCCCCTCGTACTCCCGCGAAAGCATATCGGCAAGTTCCTGCACCCGCCCGTTGATCTCCTCGCGTGAATAGAGAACCCTTTTTTTCATATGATTCATTCCTTCCATACCTCCCCCTTTCCGATAAGTACCATCGTCACCTTACCATAACCGGCGGTATCGCGCGACGAAATCGTCAATACATCCGGCAATGAGCGCTTCCGCCCGCTCAAGGTCTCTGCGCGTGTCAAACTGCGACGTCAGGCTAAGAAATATCTTGTCAAACGGCGACCGCTGTGCCCCAAGCGCTTCGTAATCGATGTGGTGTATCATGTACTGTGAACCGTCGAAATAGTATTTTCCGAAGCGATTGGTCTCCGGCGACCGGAATTGCCATGACGTTTTCAATGTAAAAAACTGAAGGGCGCTCTCCCTCAGATCAGCGTTTTCAAACGTACCGGCGGACGGCATTTCTCCCAGCTCTTCGCTGATGAGGCGAACATACTGTTTCACCAGGTCGATATCGGTGACACACAGTCCGTAGAGATACCAGTCGTCGATGATGGCAAGCAGGGCCCGTTTCTCTTCCTCCGATATATAGTAATAACTGGGGCAGAAGTGGCCTTCACAGAGTTCCTTGCCGTAAAACGATACATCCCTGAAATCGGTGCCGCCGTTCTGCAGAGGATGGAGAAGGCAGCCCACCGTTCGTTCCGTATCATCGAGGAACCCCACGTACTCGCAGCAATAGATAACTTCATAGATCTTCTCCTGCGATTCAGTCGTCTGCACCAGGTGAGAGAATGTCTTCAAATCTTCAGAGCTGTGAACTATTTCATGGAACAGCCCGGTTCTTCTCCTCAGCCTGCCTACCAGCGATTCCCGGGAACTGTCAGCGTAGTTATAGATCCCACAGCAGGCTCCGCATGACTTACCCCGATCGGGCTGGCATAGATGAATGAAATGTTCGTCTTTTACTAAAATCGATACTACTCCCTTTTCTATCTGTTGTAACGCCTATCCTTATATCGCACAGCAAGGCAAAAAGGCAAGCCGTAGATGCTTTACATTCAGGCTCAGGGCGAAGGGTGAAAGGTTAAGGGCAAAGGGCAAAGTTAACAGGTGTTGCCCAATTAAAAATTCATTTGAGCGGTCTTTAAAACGAAGGCTAAGGGCAAAAGGCTTAAGGCACAAGGCAAAAACGGAGTTGACCGTCCAGCCCGTTGTCTGAATGTATTCGTTTTTGCCCTTAGCCCTGAGCCCTTCGCCCTGCGCCTCTATATCGTATTCGTTTTTGCCCTTAGCCCTGAGCCCTTCGCC
>JAFGWZ010000285.1 GCA_016936905.1 Deltaproteobacteria bacterium
ATGGCATTCACGGGCGACCATCTCGCTTTCAGCTGGGACCCCCCACAGATTTACGGTCTTGTCGATTTTGAGGAGGGCGGAAGAATACTGCTCGATCTGACGGACTGTTCCCTCGATACGGTTTCGGTGGGAATGCCCGTCAGGATGAGTTTCCGGAGAAAGTACGCCGACCCCAACAGGGGCTACTTCGGCTACTTCTGGAAAGCTGTTCCGGCAACGTCATGATGGGGTATAAAGAACAGGAAACGAATCCCCGTTTCCCCCGTCATTAATCATGTATCAACAATTTTCAATCCGAATGTGCAGTCAGGAGGGAATATACAATGGCTCAAGGAATTAAAAATGAAGTTGCCATTATAGGCATGGGATGTACCCGTTTCGGCGAGCTATGGGATAAGAGCGCTTCAGATTTGATCGTCGAGGCCTTCGATGAAGCCATAGTCGATGCGGGCATCGAGAAAAAAGACATCGAGGCGGCGTGGTTTGCCACCTGTTTTGATGAAGTCAATGTAGGGAAAAGTGCTCTTGCGCTTCCCAAGACGTTAAAACTCCCCTTTCTCCCGGTTACACGGGTGGAGAACTTCTGCGCGAGCGGAACGGAATCATTTCGCGGCGCCTGTTATGCCGTTGCCTCCGGAGCGTGCGACATCGCCCTCGCTTTCGGCGCGGAGAAGTTAAAAGACACGGGGTACGGCGGCCTTCCCGACTTTGGAAACCTGCTGGGATCGCAAAACAGGGCAATCTTTGCCAATATCACCGCGCCCGGCGGTTTTGCCATGCTTGCAACGGCATATTTCAACAAGTACGGCCTTTCCGCAGAAGAAGGAAAGCGCGCGCTGGCTCATATATCATCAAAAAGCCACCATAACGGCACACTCAGCCCCAAGGCCCACCTGAGAGTTGAAGTCCCCATTGAAAGAATCATGAAGGCCCCCATTATTGCGTGGCCCCTCGGATTGTTCGACTGTTGCGGTGTCAGCGACGGAGCGGCCTGTGCCATCATCTGTCGCGCATCGGACGCGAAAAAATACCGAAAGGACCCCATCTACGTGAAGGCTCTTCAGATTGCCGCCACGTCGGGAGAGGAAATGGCCCATCAGAAATGGGATGGAACATGGGTCATCCCTACCTATGAAGCGGGCCGCCGTGCTTTTGAAGAAGCGGGCGTCACCAATCCACGGAAAGAAATCAGCATGATGGAAGTCCACGACTGTTTCTCCATTACCGAGCTTGCCGTCTATGAAGACCTCCAGATATCACCCCGGGGCAAGGCGGTCGAAGATATTGAAGCGGGATTCTTTGATCTCGATGGGACAATCCCCTGTCAGACCGACGGCGGCCTGAAATGTTTCGGCCACCCCATCGGTGCATCGGGGCTGAGAATGATCTACGAAGTATACAAGCAACTCCAGGGAAACGCCGATCAGCGGCAGATTAAAAACCCGAGACTGGGGCTGACCCACAACCTGGGAGGGTTCCCATGCATGAGCGTCGTCAGCGTGGGAATCTTCGGAAACGAATTATAACAGCAGTCGTTCTTCAGCCGCAGGCAACCGGAACCGGCAACGGACACCACGGCGAAGGCCGGGAAATGAAGGCTGAGGCCCGACCGCGTATCATAAACGAAAGGAGCACGATAATGGAGATCAAAAAGATTTGCGTATTGGGAGCGGGGCTGATGGGAAACGGGATAGCCCAGGTATGTGCCGAGGCAGGGTATAACGTTGCGCTTCGCGACATCGAGCAGCGTTTTCTCGACGGCGGCATGAACACCATCAAAAAGAATCTCGGCAAAGCGGTGGAAAAAGGCAAGAAGACCCAGGCGGATGCGGATGCCGTTCTGGGAAGGATCAAACCGACCCTCGATCTGAAGGAAGCGGCGGGCGATGCCGATCTCGTGGTCGAGGTCGTCATCGAGGTCATGGAGGTGAAGAAGAAGGTCTATGCAGAACTGGCAGAGATCGTTCCGTCCCATACACTCTTTTTCAGCAATACCTCGGGACTGAGTCTTACCGAGATGGCATCGATCTCGAAACGGCCGGATAAATTCATCGGGACCCATTTCTTCAACCCCGTTCCGGTGATGAAACTTCTGGAAGTGATCAAGGCATATGAGACATCCGATGAGACGCTTCAGGCCGCCCTTGACTGGGGGAAGAAGATCGGAAAGACCTGCATCGTCGTCAATGAAGCGCCTGCCTTCGTGGTAAACCGGATACTCTGCGTCATGCTGAACGAGGCCTTCTTTGCCCTCGGCGAGGGGCTTGCCACACCGGAAGACATCGATCTGGGCATGGTTCTCGGGTGCAATCATCCAATCGGCCCTCTGGCGCTGTCGGACCTGGTAGGTAATGAAACGCTCCTCCACGTTGTCGAGGGGCTTCATAAGGAACTGGGCGACAAGTACCGGCCGGCGCCCCTCCTTGTTCAACTGGTGCGGGCAGGACGGTACGGACGGAAGACCGGGAAAGGTGTGTTCGACTACACGAAGAAATAACGTTGCAGGCTTTTGTCGATTCATCTGTGTGATCCGGGATGCGTCATGATCGTTTCATCCACCCCGGACACATTTGTTGTTTGGTGATTGGTACCTGATGAATCTCCGAAGTGGCAAGGCATTCATGCAGGTCCCATATTAATAAAAAGGAGGGTTGGACGCATGACGTTTAAACCGCTGACAGAGGAAGAGAAAAAGTATTACCAAACGTTAAACGATGAGAGTATCAGGTTTCTCATGGACCGGTATAACAAGGTGAATCGATGGGTTATTGCAGATATGATCCGGCGCAGCGCCTATCATTACCCGGACAAGAAGGCGATGATTTTGGGCGATAAAAGCCTTACCTACACCGAAATGGAAGATGAGTGCAATCGTGTCGCCAACGCGTTGAGGGACCTCGGGGTTAAAAAGTACGACCGTGTCGCCATCCTGGCGCACAACACGATCCATCATGTCCTGACGTGGTTTGGCTGCTGCAAGATAGGGGCTGTCTACCTTGCTGTCAACTACATGCTGAGAGGGAAAGATATCTCTTTCTGCATCAATCACTCGGAAAGCGTGGTCTTTATCGTCGAGGATGCCCTGTACGATCTGGTCAAGGACGTTCTTGATGAAATGCCAACGGTGAAGACCCTGATATGGTCGAACCAGGGCGCGGGAACGCCGCCGGTAAGCGATCGTTTCAGGAATTTTGATGAATGGTACAAGGGATATCCCACCGATGAACCGGATGCCATCCTTCATATCGAAGATCCCTGCCAGATGACCTATACAAGCGGAACGGAATCCCTGCCGAAGGGGGTCATCATCAGCAACCAGGCGCTTATGGCCCAGTACATGGGGGCCATCGTGGACGGGCAGTATGATGACGACGATGTCTCCATCAACGCCCTTCCCATCTATCACTGCGCCCAGCGCGACGTGTTTATGAACCCTATTTTCTGGGTGGGGGGAACCAATGTCCTGATTGCCCCGGACATCGGTCAGATCATGAAGAATATCCAGGACCACAAGGCGACCCTGTTCTTTGCGCCTCCCACGGTCTGGATCGGCATCATGAGACATCCCGATTTTGAGAAGTATGATCTTTCCAGCCTCAAGAAATGCTACTACGGGGCTTCCATTATGCCTCTTGAGGTTCTGAAAGAGATGATGGACAAGTTCCAGGGCGTACGAATCTATAACTATTACGGCCAGACGGAACTTGCTCCTTACCACACTATTCTGAAGGCAAAGGACGCTTTGACAAAGCTCGGCTCAGCGGGAAAGGGCGGCCTGAACATGGAAACGAGGCTTGAAGACGACGAATTCAACTCGATCGACAAGCCGGGGATTCCCGGAGAGATCTGCGGAAAAGGCGCTCATGCCCTGATCATGTATTTCAAGGAACCTGAAAAAACGGAAGAGGCCATGAAAGGCGGCTGGTTCCACTCGGGAGACATCGGAGTAGAAGATGAAGACCGGTACATCGAAGTGGTGGATCGAAAGAAAGACATGATCAAGACAGGCGGCGAGAACGTGCCCACCCGCGAAGTGGAAGACGCCATCTACCTGGACAATCGGGTTCAGGAGGTCGCCGTTATCGGGGTACCTCATCCCAAGTGGGTCGAGGCGGTCACCGCCGTTATCGTACCGAAAGCGGGACAAACGATAACCGAAGGCGAAATTCTCGATCTGTGCAAAAAAGAACTGGCGATGTTTAAGATTCCCAAAGGCATCGTCTTCGTGGACGCTCTCCCGAAAACACCGACCGGAAAGATCCTGAAACGAGATATGCGGGTTACCTACAAAGATTTATTCACCAAGTAGGTTGCGTGATCGTCCGACCGGGGTGCCGGATAAACGGCACACCGGTCACCGCATAAAAAGCAGGGGATCCAATGCTGACGGGCTGCCCAGCGATTCGCACCTGTAAGGCCAATGCGGCATGTGCGAATATCGCATCTGGGACTGTTGCTGAGGACTCGATGAAATGACCGTTCTCCTTGTCAATCCGTACCATAATGGCAAAGCTGAGATTCCCCCGCTCGGTCTGGAATACCTTGCATCGTCGCTGCTGAGCAGCGGCATCGCCGCGGCCATTGCGGACCTGGATGTCCCAGGCGGAGATAACGGTCATGAATACCTCCTGTCCCAGTTGAGGCGATACTCTCCGGACATTGTCGGCGTGACTGCGTTGTCCGACAGTTTTAAGTCAGCCCGTGCCGTGTGCCGAAGCATAAAGGATTATTCAGAAGGCATTCTGACCGTCGTCGGAGGAATTCACCCGACTTTCATTGGTGAGCCAATCCTGGAGGCATGCGACGAAGTCGATGTGGTCGTGAGGGGAGAAGGCGAGATAACCTTTCGTGAACTCGTCGCTGCGCATCTGCAGAAGAAGCCTCTTGTCACGATTAACGGAATCAGCTTCAGGGACCGCGGCACCATTGTAACCACGGGGCAGAGAAACCTCATCAAAGACCTGGATGCTCTCCCTCTTCCCGCTCATGATCTTGTTCATAACGACATCTACAGGACCAGGAGCATCTCAACGAGCAGAGGCTGTTTCCACTCCTGCACATTCTGCTCTATTCAGTCCCTCTATAAGCGGACGTTGAGGCTTCGAAGCGCAGAAAGCATCGTGGAAGAGATTGAACAACTCATCGGCCTGGGCGCCCAACGCATCATGTTCACCGACGACAACTTCACATTCAGCTTTCAACGGGTGAATCATCTATGCGGAGAAATCATGCGACGGGGATATCATACAAAAGTACATTTCTTCGCTGAAGGAAGAATTGACGATGTCTGCAAAGCCCCCATCATGGCGCAGATCATGAGCGATGCCGGTTTCAGGGGATTGTACACCGGGGCAGAATCAGGGTCACAGGAGATATTGGACTTTTATGAAAAAAAAATAACACCCGAGGATGTTCTCAGGGGAGTTTCCTGTTGTATCGAACAGAATTTACCCCCCGTTGTCAATTTCATCCTCTGCGGACCGAGAGATACACATAAAACTATGCTGGAAACGATCAGGCTCGCGAAAAAGATTTATGAAAACGGCGCTGAAATTGCCTATGCCGAAATGCTGACACCGTTTCCCGGCACCCCGATAAAAGATGAACTCGAACATGACGGAAAATTCAGAGAATCGGACGGTGTTTATTATTTTCATTCATATAACGGCGTCGACATCGAACGGGTACTGAAACTGTGTACCGTCGCCCGGGGTATGGCATATTTTGTCCACGGAAACGATTTTCTCTTTTCTGTCAAGAAACCATACTTCGAATTGAGCTATCTGGAAGAGCTGCTGGAAGGCGAAGTCCCGTCGGAATTTGCCGCGCTGTATGAGCGCTTTCCCGAACGGGGACCGGAACGAGATATGATTGACGAAACATATGACAATGCGAAGAATCTGCTCCGGCAGGAGAGATAATAGGCGTTATTCACGATGAAGCACAATCCCATTCTCCCCGGAACCGTTCATATCGCGGTATGACCAGGGGATGGGCAATAATAACTAAATTGTAAGGAGGATACACCATGGATTTTGAATTAACAGAAGAGATGCGGATGCTCACGGACATGGCATACAAGTTTGCCGTTCAGGAGATCG
>JAFGWZ010000286.1 GCA_016936905.1 Deltaproteobacteria bacterium
CCCTTTCCATGACGTGATCTTCCACAAATTCAGCTTCAATGGGCAGGAAGGTTCCGTACCCCACGTGGAGGGTGATCGGCGCGATCCGGGTCCCCTTGTTCTCAAGGTCCTTCAGAACGGCAGGGGAAAAATGAAGTCCCGCTGTGGGGGCGGCCACCGATCCGGGCATCGTGGCGTACACGGTTTGATACCGCTTAAGGTCACGAATACCCTCGGGTGAATGTTTCTTCCTTTTAATATACGGAGGCAGTGGGGCTGACCCGTGGGTGGTGAGGAAACTGTCAAAATCCCCGTTGCTGTGGAATGAGAGGACCCATTTTTTGTCAGAGACCCGCCGCACGATTTCGGCACGGGAATTATCATCGAAAACAATGATCGTCCCGGGCTTGACCCGCTTGCCCGGCCGAAGCAGAACTTCCCACTGCTGATGGGAACCGGGACCGTTGTCGACTCGGGAAAGGAGCAGTATCTCCACACTGCCGCCGGTTATCTTGGTCCCATAGAGTCGTGCCGGGATGACCTTTGATTCGTTGACGACGAGGAGATCATTGCAGTCAAAGTAATCGGCGAGGTTATAAAAGTGACGGCACTCTATTGATTGCCGCGATCTGTCCACAATCATCATTCGAGAGTTTTCCCGGGGCTCGCATGGCTGTTGTGCGATCAATTCTTCCGGCAGATTAAAGCTGAAGTCCTCAATATTCATACCTAAAACCCTATAACAGTACTTCACGATGGAGATAAGCAGGGGAGACTATCAGATAGAATAAAAAAGTCAAATATATTCGGTGACGTTCATTCAATTTCTTCCGAAATAGACGAGCAGCAGGCCGATGACAACGGAAAAGAATCCGAAAATCCGCAATGTCCCGTTAGGAAGTTGGTATACTTTCATCAGATATGATTTGATCGTCTCGGGGAATGCAAAATAAGGAATTCCTTCGATGACAAAAACCATTCCCAGAACACAGAGAAAGAATTTCATAGGCCCGCGATCCTTTCTTACCTTCCTCTCTTACCTTCCTCGGGAAATTCCGGCAAAAGAACGCCGTGAAGATGCTGTTTCGGTCCGATTGCCCGGCGTCCAGGAGTTCATCTGTCAACTCCCCGGGTTTTCTTTTTTCTTATAGTGATTCCAGAGATCATCCATTTCCTCGAGCGTCGAGGACCGGAGGTCTTTCCCCCGGTCCGCCAGCTTCGATTCTATGAACGAGAACCGCCGTTTGAATTTATTCACCGTCGATCGGAGTGCCGTCTCTGGATCGACATCAACGAACCTGCTGAGATTTACCAGGGAAAAGAGAATGTCGCCTATTTCCTCACTGATCTGCTCCGGCCGGTCATCGGTGATGGCGGTTTTGAGTTCATCGAGTTCTTCGTATACCTTGTCAACGACATCATCGACGCCCTTCCAGTCGAATCCCACCCGGGAGGCCTTTTCTGTTATCTTTTGAGCGAGTGTGAGCGACGGGAGCGAAGTCGGGATGCCGCTGAGGAGGGACCCCTTGCTGTGCTCTTTCCCTTCACACTGACATTTTATTGTTTCCCAGTTAGTCTTTATTTCTTCCACGGAGCTGACCGTTGTGTCACCGAATACGTGAGGATGTCGCCGGATCATCTTTTCCGAAATACCCTCTATGACGTCGACCAGGTCGAACCGGCCGTTATCCCTCGATATATTTATTATGAAGAGGATCTGGAAAAGAAGGTCGCCCAGCTCTTCCCTCACGTCGTCGGCTGTGCCGGCTTCGATCGCGTCAATGACTTCATATGCTTCGTCGATGAGATACCGCGACACTGTCCTAACGGTCTGCTGACGGTCCCACATGCATCCGTCGGGCCCCCTGAGCCGGTCGATGATGTCGATAAGCGATTGAATAGTCCGCTCACTTGTCTCTCCCATATTTCTTTCCTTGTGGAACATGGATAAATACGATATAAACTGCAACCTCTTCTATCATGAATGGGTAAAACTGTCAAAATCAATGCCATAAAAACGGTTTGTTTTGTCTTGATTTTTTATGGGTATGGTGATAAGTGCAAATGATCTTTTTAGCTATGTTACAGTGAGTGCGTTTCTCAAGGAAAAAATAAGGTGTTTATTTTAGAGAGGAAAAGGAGGAGTATCGATGGCAGAAAAGAAGAAAATGACAAGGGCTGAAAGGCTTGAAGCGGAGCGGGAAGCCAATCTGGCGTATTGGACGGAGCAGGATGATCTCCTGTTCAAACACCGCGAAGAAGCTTACAATGTGGGCGGTCAGAAGCAGCTTGATCGTCTCGCGAAACAGAACAAAAAGTCAGTGCGCGAGCTGATCACAGACATCATCGATCCAGGAACGGAGTTCTATGAGCTCGGTTTGGACGTCGGTTACAATATCGGCAAAATCCGCCTCTACGGTGGAGAAATTTACGAATCGGAAAAGCGTGATCATATTCCCGGCGGTGGCATTGTCACCGGCGTGGGCGTCGTCCATGGAAAAGACGTCATGATTTTTGCCAACGAAAACCGTTACGCAGCGGGGACATATTTCCCCATCACGCTGAAAAAGCACATGCGCGCCCAGGCAATTGCCGAGCAGTGCGGACTTCCCTGTGTTTACATCGCCGACTCGGGCGGAATCAACCTGCCCCTCCAGGTAGGCTGCTTTGCCGATGACGGCCACTTCGGAACCATGTTCTACAACATGTGCCGCATGTCCGCTAAAGGTATTAAACAGTATACTCTTTCCACTGGTGGAAACACCGCGGGCGGCGCGTACATCGTTTACCTCGCCACCGAATCAATCATGATCGAGAAAATGGCATACGCATTCCTGGCCGGACCTCCCATGGTCAAGTCGGCCATCGGTGAAACCGTTTCCATGGAAGACCTGGGCGGCGCTTATGTTCACACCCAGCATTCCGGCGGCTGCGACCACTTCGTCAGGTCCCAGGCCGAGGGTATCCAGAAACTGAGAGACATCATCGAATTCGAACCTTCACAGAGCCTCTTCACCGATAGGAGAGAGAATCGTGAGCCGAAGTTTGATTTCAAAGAGATGATGCGTGTATCGCCCATCGATACGTACAAGTACATCAACATTAAAGACACCATCAAGTGTCTTGCCGACGACAGTTACTTCCATGAGTACAAACCGACCTACGGGCCCGGCCGTGGCGATTCCGTTGTTTGCGGTAAAATGTGGATGAAAGGTATTCCCGTGGGCGTCGTGGCGTCAAACGCAAGTGGCGTCATTTATATTGATGCTGCAAGAAAGGCGACGGAGTGGATGATCCGCTGCGGTAACTCCAACCTGCCCGTTCTTTTCCTCCAGGGTTCACCCGGCTACATGGTCGGAAAAGCGGAAGAGTGGGGAGGCATCGGGAAATATGGTTCCGACATGGTCCGTACCTGTACATGCTTGAACTCGCCGAAGGTAACATACGTTATCGGTCCCGATCACGGTGCGGCGAACTACGGAATGTGCGGAAGGGCATTTAAACCGAAATTTGCATTCACCAACATGAGAGGCCGGACGACCGTTATGTCCGGTGAGACTGCAGGGTTCATCGTCGAAACAGTTCGCCGGAAGAATATCGAAGCCAGAGGCGAAACGGTCAATGAAGAAGAAATGGCGAAATTCCGCGAGATGATGAGAGACCGTTATGATTCAGAAGGACATCCCTTCTACACCGGATCACTCAACTTCCATGACGGCGTCGTGGCATTCAGTGAAGCCCGTGAAAAGATCGCAAGGGCATTTGAGATTGCACTCCGCGTGCCTGTCCAGAAGTCCGATTGGGGTGATATGAAGGTGTAAATCGGTAAGCACAAAAGAGAAGGAGTAGAAGATATGTCAGATATACTGTTACAGGAAAGAACCGATGATGGCATTTTGATTCTCACGCTGAACAGGCCCGACGCGATGAACTGTTTCAACTTTGACCTGTTGGCAGAGTTGGCAGACGCCATCCGGGAGTGTAATTTTGACATGGATCTCAGGTGTGTCATCATTACCGGATCGAAGCGGGGGGATGAGCCCAAGAAGTGGTCATTCTCGACGGGAGCCGACTTGAAGGAAAGAAGAACGCTGACGCAGGACCAGGTGCGGCGGTTCATCTTCACGATTCGGAATACATTCACGGCGGTTGAGCAGGTTCGCGTACCGGTTATCGCTGCGATCAACGGCTTTGCCTTCGGCGGCGGAACGGAACTGGCGCTGGCGTGCGATATCCGCGTTGCCTCGTCTAACGTGATGATGGGCCTCACGGAAACAAGTCTGGCCATTATCCCCGGTGCAGGCGGAACGCAGAGGCTGCCGAGAATCGTCGGTGTCGCGAAGGCCAAGGAACTGATCTACACCGCTCGGAGATTCGATGCCAAGACAGCGCTTGATATAGGTCTTGTCAGCAAGGTGGTGGAGCCGGATCAGTTGTTGGATGCCGCTCTTGAAATTGCCAGAGAAATTGCGAAAAATGGTCCCATCGGTGTCGCCCAGGCGAAATTCGTTCTCAATTATGGTACCGAAGCGAGCTTAGGCGTGGCGCTGCCGCTGGAATCAAAGGCATATGAAGTAACAATTCCGACAGAGGACAGGCTGGAAGCGCTGGCGGCGTTCGTTGAGAAACGGAAACCTGTCTTTAAAGGAAAATGAGATATTGAAATAAAAGGAGAAAGCAGCAGGAGGTAAAGTATAGTATGGCAACAGAGTATGATTACTGGAAAATTTTCCCAAGAATGCCGAAGAAGGTCACGATTGGCGACATCACCATTCGCGACGGATTTCAGCATGAAGAAAAGTGGATTTCCACGGAAGCGAAGATCTTCTATGCGGAAGAGATAGCGCTGGCCGGTTGCAAGGAAATCGAGTTGACCAACCTGGGTAACCCCGCCGG
This sequence comes from Deltaproteobacteria bacterium, assembly GCA_016936905.1. Classification (GTDB taxonomy): domain Bacteria; phylum Desulfobacterota; class Syntrophia; order Syntrophales; family UBA6807; genus DSDU01. The sequence continues at coordinate 4,876 of JAFGWZ010000286.1, forward strand.
TATGCCCCAGTTCAAGGATGCCGACACGGTCTGTAAGTATTTCAAACAGGGCGAGCGTTTCAAAAAGCGTTGTGCAAGAAAGGGATTCAGTGCTGACGACATCACCTTTACGGCGGTAACCATTCGTGAGCCCGCCGTGGATCGCGCCATTGAGATGAGGAAAGAGGGATATGGGCCTGACCGCATTCTCATGATGGTTTCCACGGAAGAAGAGCATCACTTTGCAAATTCGGGAACAACACTTCCCAATTACTGGAAGGAAGCAGAGCGTTGCGTGAAAAAAGCCAATGATGCGGGCATCAAGATGGTCGGAACAGTGAGCACCATCTGGGGAAGCCCCATCGGCGGAGCGACGGAGCTGAAGGATGCCGTTGAGTTCACGAAACGCTGGTTCGAGATCGGCGCCAATGACATCGAGCATGCAGACCACGACGGATCGGCCAATGCGGCTGACGTCTATCGTTACTGCTCGATGATCCTGGATGCGATGCCGAACCCCGAAGCCCACCTGCTCCATCTGCATGAGACGAAGAGAATCGCGTCGTCATCGATCCTTGCGGCGCTGCAGGCCGGCTTTACCCGCTTTGAGGCGACCTTTGGCGGTCTCGGCGGACAGCCCTCGAACTTCATGGACGATGTTCCGATCAGGGGTACCGGTGAATATTACTATGAAGACCCCCGCTACGTGGGCCTGATTACGCTGGAAGACCTTGTGGTGCAGATTGACGAGCTCGGCATCGAGCATGGCCTCGATGTTGACCGTGTCCTGTGGCTCGGAAGGAAGATGGAAAAGACCATCGGCCGCAGGCTTCGCTCCGAGGCAATCATCAACGGCCGGACGCTGAAAGAGGGTCACATGAAGTTTGCCCGTCCGGGTCTCC
>JAFGWZ010000287.1 GCA_016936905.1 Deltaproteobacteria bacterium
CTCGGCGCGTCCCTGCTCATCGCCGTCACGTTTTCCACGATCCTTCTGTCGCGGATCGGCTGTCGGAACGCTCTCGGCCGCCTGCCGTCGCCACCCAGTTTTTTGAACGGACTTATTCCCTTTCGCGACAAGTATTTCCGGTCGTTTCTGGCGTGGAACGTCCGGCACCCCTTTGTGCTCCTTGCGGCGGTCCTTGTGTTTTTCGTTATCACCGGACTCCTGGCAAAACATTTAAAGGTTATCGTCTTCCCGGCCAGTGAAGAGCCCTATTTTACCATTACGGTTCAGGCCCCGGGAAACAGCTCGTCGGCGTTTGTCGATTCCATCACCCGGAAAATCGAATCCAGGCTCAAAGATGAGCCCTCAGTGACGAGGTGCACCACCGTTTCAGGCGGTCCGTTTCCCCTCGTCGATTTCGGCATCGCCTGGGTTGAGAGGAAAAGGACGAACGCCGTCATTTTCTGTAACACCGATTTCAGGGACAGCGACAAGATCGCTCAATTGGTCGACAAGATGAACCGCAGGCTTTCAGACCTTTCCGCCTTCGCGAAGATAAACTGCGCCCCCTTCTCTGTCGGAGGTTCCGCCGGAGAAGCGGATATTACGGTAAATCTGTACGGCAACAACATAAAAGACGTCCGTGCCGCCGCGCAGGGAGTCGAAAAAGCGATCGAATCGACGCAGGGGATTTATTCCATCGATAACCCCGCCGATTCGGAGCTGTACTCGATCCGCATGCAGTTCGACAAGATGAAAGCCCAGGCGGTGGGGGTGCCGAAACAGTATTTTGATCAGATCATGGTTCTGATGACCTATGGCTTCGAGGCGGACACCATGAGGGATGAACGGGGAGAGGAACTTGACATTTTCCTGAGAACGGAAGAGGACCGGAAAGATCCCCTGTCGATCTTTGACCGTCTCTTCGTTTCATCCCTGTCGGGGAATTATATTCCTCTGTCGCAGATCGTTTCATACACGTTTGACCCGAAGGAATATGATATTATTCACGAAAAATTCAAACCCACCATCAAGATTGATATCTTTGCCGACCCCGATACCTCCGTGCCCGAATTAACGCGGACGATACGGGATACATTGTCCGCCTATCACCTGCCGAGAGGAGTGGGAATTAAGTATGAAGGGGAGGTGGAAAGTACCGGTTCGGCCTTTGGCGGCCTCGGAAAATTCACCGGTATCATCGCGCTGGTGATATTCGGCATCTTCATCCTGCAGTTCAAATCCATCCTGCAGCCCCTGATCATTTACGCGGCGATCCCGCTGTGCGCCATCGGCGCGGTCATTATCTTATTTATCTGCAACCAGCCCCTGTCCTTTGTCGCTTTCATCGGACTGACGAGCCTCATGGGAATCGTCGTCAACAATTCCATTCTCCTTGTTGACGAAGGTAACAGGATAAGGGAGGAGAACCCGGAGACATCAAATCAAGAGATCGCCGTTGAGGCCGGCAGAAACCGTTTCATGCCGATCCTGCTGACGTCCCTCACGACGATCGTGGGGCTCCTTCCACTTGCTCTTGGGAAAACCATGTTCAAGCCCCTGGCCCTGGTCGTTATCGGCGGTCTTGCGACCTCGACTTTTTTTACCCTGATCTGTATTCCTACGTTGTACGTCTACCTGACGTCAAGGAAAAAAGGGTAACATCCCGCCGTGTCTTTGACAATATGCTTTCTATGTGTTACATCAATCAGTAATCTGTTTGTCTTTTCGCATGGTTCACCTTCAATCTCGTACTTTCATCGTTTCTTCATGGAACTGTCATCAAACTGTAACATTAATGCAATATATTAGTAACAAATAAGTGAATCTGACATATTACGGTTTCTTCAATTCTTCATCAGGCTTTCATACAACTGTAATATTCGTAGTATAAGGTTCCCTCAAATGTAAAACATAATCACCATAACTCATGACAAGGAGGAACCACAATGAGAAGGATTATGAACAGTTTATTGGTTGCCGTTATCTGCCTCGCCTTTGCGGGGTGGGGAACAGCTCTTGCCGGTGAGACAATCGTCATCAAAGGATCGACGACGGTGCTTCCGGTGGCCCAGGCGGCGGCGGAGGCCTATATGAAAGGTCATCCCGGTGTCAATATTTCGATTTCCGGCGGCGGTTCCGGCAACGGAATCAAGGCGTTGGTTGATAAATCGACGGATATTGCCACGTCGTCACGATTCATCAAGGATAAGGAAATCACACTGGCAATACCGAAGAAAGTCTATCCGGTGCCCCATCGTGTCGCCATCGATGCCATTGTCCCGATTGTCCATCCCAGCAATTCAGTCAAAGATCTGACAATCGCACAACTGAGCCTCATCTATCAGGGCAAAATCAGGAACTGGAAAGAGGTGGGAGGTCCTGATCTTCAGATCGTCGTGGTGTCCCGGGACACGAGCTCCGGCACTTACGAGGTCTGGGAGGAAAAGGTTCTCCACAAGGCAAAGGTGTCTCCACGGGCGCAGTTGCAAGCCTCAAATGGCGCCGTTGTCCAGGCCGTTTCAAAAAACAAGTATGCAGTCGGATACATCGGCTTCGGCTATCTGAACGACAGTGTAAAACCGCTTACCATCGGCGGTATTGAGGCGTCGGTTGAAACGGCCCTTTCCGGAGTGTATCCCGTGGCGCGCCCGCTCTTCATGTTTACCGACGGATGGCCCACGGGGACCGTTTCCTCATTCTTGAACTTTGTTGTCAGCCGGGAAGGCCAGGACATCGTGAAGAAAGAGGGGTTCGTACCCCTGTTTTAATTGATCGGTGAAGATGAATATTTGGCTGCCGACATGAAGCGCCGGGACGGTGTTACCGAGGAGGCGTTCGTCGGCAGCCGTTTGTTTGTGAGAGCAGAGACGCGCGATGAAAAGAAAAGTTAAAGAAACGATTATTAAGAATGTGTTCCTTTTAATTGCCCTTGTTTCCATTTTTATCCTGGGACTCATTCTTGTTTTTCTCTTTCTTGAAGGGATTCCAATCTTCGGGGTTGTTTCGTTCAAAGATTTCATCTTCGGCTGCGAATGGTATCCCACCTATGATCCTCCGTCATTCGGGATCTGGCCGCTCATTGTCGGTTCATTCATCGTGACATTCTGTTCATCGGCAATCGCCATACCGCTCGGCATATTATCGGCTGTTTATATCGCGGAGATTGCTCCATCCTTTGTCAAGGAGATATATAAGCCGGTTATAGAACTCCTTGCGGGCTTGCCGTCGGTCGTCCTCGGTTTTTTCGGCATGGCCGTTCTTGCGCCATGGCTTCAGGAGACGTTCGACATCCCCACGGGGCTGAACATCGTAAATGCGTCGTTCGTGCTGGCCCTGATGGCCGTTCCGACGATCGCCAGCATATCAGAAGATGCCCTTTATTCCGTGCCGCAGGAATTCAAAGAGGCATCATACGCCCTGGGGGCAACGCGCTTCGAGACCATTACCAGAGTAATCGTGCCGGCGGCACTCTCAGGGATATCAACGGCGGTGATTCTCGGCATGGCCAGGGCGATCGGCGAAACGATGGTTGTCCTCATGGTCGCGGGAGGGGCGGCGGCGATTCCGGAGAGCATCTTTGATTCGGTGCGGCCCATGCCGGCAAGCATTGCCGCTGAAATGGGAGAAGCACCTTTTCGGAGCGACCATTATCATGCCCTGTTTGCCACCGGCATCGTCCTGTTTTTCTTGACGCTTTGTTTTAACCTCATTGCCGACTACGTATCACATAAATTCAAAGAAACGGGGTCTGCCACGCTATGAAATGGCGGTATTTCAAGCAAAAAGCTTTTTTTGCGGTCGTTCGCCTGGCGGCTTTTTTGATTGCCGCTGCTATCGTTCTGTTCCTTGTGTACATTTTTATTAACGGGGTCGGCGCTATCAGTTGGGAGTTTCTCACCGAACCGCCCCGCGACTCAATGACCAAAGGCGGCATTATGCCGGCAATCCTGGGCACGTTCTATCTGACCGCCGGCGCTGTTATCATTGCCCTGCCGCTTGGCGTTGCGTCTGCCATATACTTGAGTGAATACGCGAAACAGGGGCCTATAATCAGGATTATCAGAGTCGGCGTCAATTGCCTGGCGGGAGTTCCGTCGATCGTATTCGGACTTTTTGGCCTGGGCCTGTTCGTCGTGTTTCTTCAATTCGGATCATCGATCCTGTCCGGCGCGCTGACACTGGGGGTTCTCATTCTGCCGACGATCATCGGGGCTTCGGAAGAAGCGCTGAAATCGGTTCCCCAGACATTCAGGGAGGCATCGCTCGGACTCGGTGTTTCCAAGTGGCAGACAATTATCCGCATCGTCGTTCCCAACGCGCTGCCGGGAATCCTCACCGGGTCGATTCTCGGTGTCGGCCGGGCAGCCGGAGAGACCGCTCCGATCATGTTTACGGCGGCGGCGTTTTTCACGGCGAAGCTGCCCGGATCGATTTTTGATGAGGTCATGGCGCTTCCCTACCATGTGTATGTACTCGCGACGGCGGGAACCCACATAGAGGAAACGCGGCCGTTCCAGTACGGAACGGTCCTCGTCCTGGTGGCCCTCGTTCTGGGAGTCGATTTGATTGCCATAATTATACGGAGCTACATGAGAAAGAAAAAAAGATGGTGACCATGGAAAATAATAATATTATAGAAGTAGAACAGGTTAATTTTTACTACGGTGTGTTCAAGGCGCTGATAGATGTCACCATGGATTTTGAGAAGAAAAAAGTTACGGCGCTCATCGGTCCATCGGGGTGCGGAAAATCAACGTTACTGAGACTTCTCAACAGGATGAATGATCTCATCGATGGGACGCGCGTTGAGGGGGAAGTGAGGTTCGAGGGGACAAATATCTATGACGCCCACGTCGATCCCGTCGATGTTCGTCGAAGAATCGGAATGGTATTCCAGAAACCGAATCCCTTCCCAAAGTCGATTTTCGACAACATTACCTATGGACCGAAGTTGAACGGAGTTCGCGGCAAAACGGAACAGGAGGCTCTGGTGCAGTGGAGTCTCGAGCAGGCGTCCCTATGGGAATAGGTGAAGGATATTCTCGGTCAGTCCGCAATGACCCTGTCGGGGGGGCAGCAG
>JAFGWZ010000005.1 GCA_016936905.1 Deltaproteobacteria bacterium
GAAGAAAGAACGCGGAAATGACACGGATACGCATCCGGCATAAAGGTATCCGGCCCCCCATCCGGTACCGGAGAAGCCTCGTAGGCATGCTGCAAAAACCGCATGATCGAGTTGCACACCGAATGAATACTGTTGATATTGGCCATAATCGCAAAGGGAAATGGTTACTTCTACTTTGTCACATTACCTTAAAGGGCATCCACTCAACCATCCCTTCCCCCTGATTTAGGGGGGATTAAGGGGGGTTAATGGGCCGGATATGACGGTAAAACAATGCGACAAAGCAAAATTACCGCATGTAAACAATCAACCACGCTCAACCACGCAAGTGTTTCGTTTCAGTGATGTTTATCCGTCAGTCGATACACCGGTTCACGCCGAGGCCCGAGTTTGGCACTGTAAATTTCACCCGTGGTCTCAAGCCGCGCCAGAGCGGCCCGCACCAATTCCAACTCAGCCTGTATGCGCTGACGCAGCACCCACCAGGTGGCGATCCCTTCCAGCGAATCAAACGACTGGGGATGCGCTTCCAGATACTGTCTGATTTCTTGGGCGACACTACCGACCCTGTCTTCACATTTATCCATGACAAACCCCGACATGCAGAGACAAACGGCAGGCCAAGGGAACATCCGCATCCCCCATGCCCGCCTCCGCGCCATACTGTCTCAAACCGGCTCGCACCGGCTATTCGCCCTCACCAGGAGGCTCATGGGTGGAAGTCCTGAAGAAACCGCGCCCCTGGAGAAAATAGACATTACCCGGCTTCCCGTTTCTTCAACTTATCGATATGCCGGCACGGACACTATCTGTTTAATCCCCTCGGCAATACCCATCTCCCGAGCTTTTTTGTCCTCGTACTCAATGTCCACAAAATAGTAAGGGATCAGAAGATCGGGGCCGCCGCTGTACTCTCCGGCATAATAGGCCAGCCTTATATCGGAGATGTCATAATTTATTTCACCTTTTTGCCTTTGCGCCAGCTTTTCCTTTATGACGGTAAACACATCATGTTCACGGATAAGCTCCCGCTCCTCGTACACTTCGATATTCTCCCAGATCCCGCAATGCATCATGATGGGCGTTTCACGATCTTTAAAGACCATGCGTATCGACGACCTTGGGCCATCGACAAGAATATCGTTAAGAAGTATCTTGGAGCCTGTTTCCGTTTTGATCTTCTTTCGTTTTCGTTCTTTTCCGTCAAAAACGACCGCCTCCGTCACGTAACTCAACGTTTCCACATTCACCTTGATCCGATCATCCTTAACCTCTCTGGGCGACAGGTCGAATCGTTTTAAAAATCCATCCGTCCACCTCTTGGCGCTTTTTTCATCAAGGAGTTTTTTCACGTCTTCAGCCTGATTTTTTGTCTGATCGCTATAAAAAAGAAGACCTCCGAATCTGGCCCCCGGCTGCGCGTAGGCCAGCGCGCGCTTCCCGTCGTGTACGGCAAGGGCCTCCGCCGTCTCCACCGGCCTGTTCTCGATCCCCATATCCTTAGCGATTTCCGCAAACTTTCCGGCCTTCATTCGTTCATTTTTCTGTCTGTAGAGAAAGATTGTCGCCATTTTTTTCTCCTTATTCAGCACCAATGAGAAATCCACGTCCAACTGAACCAGCCCGCCGCTCCGGGCACCGGGTCCCCGCTTACGTGCCCATGACCCCATATATAGTCATTGTGCGTGTCGGTTCCTTCCGTATTGGCAAACATGACAGCACTTTGCACACTGCCTGACTGTGTAAGGGAGGTCATCTCGAACCAGGCGTCAATCACTTTCAATGGAAATCGACCAATCATCCACTCGGGAATTCCATAAACGACGGTAAGCCATCTCCCATCGCACAAAGAGGCAAAGTATTTTCCCGGTTCGGATTTATCCAGGCTTCCGGTTGTAAAGCTGCACATGATATGTAAACCCTGAAAGGCCTTGGCCCATCGGTCGAATACATCATAGTTGATCCCGTCCTTATTGGCGTCGAGTTGCAGCGTGCTGCATACCTCAAGGGCCAGCCAGTCGAGATCCAGCTTGCCCAGCCTCAAGTCACCGTTATCCGGGCCTGAATAATGATCCGCTTCCAGCCTGTCATCATCGGGAACGTCGCAACGGAAATAGGCCGCCACAAACGGACTTCCATGACCGGTAAAGTAAGCAAAATCGACGGTATCAACCCAGAGATTTGCCGTACCGCCCTTGTCAGTGCGTTTAAAATCCTCTTCCCACGCGTTCCCGTCCCCCCAGTTAAACCGGCCAACCCAGCCATCGTGGTTGACGAGTTCGTTATAAAAACCGCCCGCGTCCTCATGCTCGTGGGTAAGGGAGTTATGGCAATCGTAGTTATTGATCCATTCGACACCCACTTCTTTCATATTTTTCACTCCTTTTCAGTTCTTGAGAGTAAACCGGAGCACAACCTTCCATGCCAACTGCCGCTGCCGGACAGGGGAGTTGAAAGACCCGTTGCCCGGCTTGAAGCAGGACAGCTCCATGCCGTATCCCTACTCGCCCTCACCGACAGGCTCCTTGGTCGATGTCCCGAAGAAGCCGCGCCCCTGGGCAAAATAGATATTGATCGGCTTCTCGTTTCTCAGCACGTCAAGAACGCTCTGAAACATCGCCGACGGCAGATGCATCTTGATAATGCCGCCGCTGTCCGAGTCGGCCTCGTAAAACATCCCCGGATCGTTGAACCGCAGCCAAGCCAGGGTCTTGCCGGCGGCATCGCTCAACTGGATCTGCGCCCGATTGGTCTGATACCCATCCGGCCCGCCATACACAAGTACATGATAACTCGCCACTTCAGCCATATGACACCTCTCGTGTTGTGATCATGATGGTTAGGGGTGAAGATTGACCGAACTCCACCCGCCTTCTGTCTTTATGGAAACGCTCCTCTCCTCCAAACGAACGATCTTCCTGTTCCAGCGATATCAAAGGTATTGCTTCACAGATTCAGATTTCCTGATTCGGTCGCACTTGGAGTTGGCACTATTTATGGTGTCAGACCAGTACACGGGTCATAAAACAACCA
>JAFGWZ010000288.1 GCA_016936905.1 Deltaproteobacteria bacterium
CCTATCAGCAAAAAAGTGGACCCGTCCTCATCTCCATTAAGCTTGCCGAGGGCATTGTTTCCGACGCTCTTGAAATAGAAAATATCATCAGACACATGTCAACCAACGATATTCGTTATGACATTTTTTTTCATTCATTCGAAGAACTTGATATTGAATACACGCTGGTGAAAGGCGCGCGATGGGTGTTTTGCGGAAACGACGAAATGGAACAAAAAATCCGTAGCAAGCATGACCATGTTATATCTGCCTGGTGTCCCGCGCTTCTCAGCAAGGAAACAATCATATTTGAAAACCAGCTGAACTTATTTTCTTTTGGAATGGCTCACAAAATCCAAGTCAGAAATTACAAAATGCTGAAAGACTTGTTGCAACGGAGTAACGTCGATTACGCACTCCGGTTGTCAACGGCTTTTCACGAAAAAGCAAATTTCGGGGATTTCGACATTATCAGCAACAAACTAACGAAAATTTTTCACAACAGGATTCAATTTCTGGGTTTTCTCTCTGATGAAGCAGTCAACTATTTCTTAATGAAATCTCATTTATTTATTGCCTTCTTTGATAAAGGGATACGAGCTAATAATACAAGCGTTTTTGCAGCAATGGAAAGAGGATGTGCAGTTCTCTCCAATCTCGATCAATATTCACCGAAATGGTTAAAACATGGCGAAAACATTCTAGACATTAACTATATCAGAAATGCGGATTTAAACATTAACCGTTTGGGAGAAATCGGTATTGCAGCCAAGGAATTTGTAATAAAAAATATCAATTGGCGGGAATTAATACGATTTATGCGAATCGACGATCTGACACGTCAGGTTAAGCCCAACACCCTGGTTCCAAATCAGGCCAATGTTACGTCAATAGAACCGGAGATCGATGTTCCAGCTAAGACGGATAGTAAAATAAAATCGAAACAAGAAATCATAAATATTGCCGGTGACCTCAGAAAAGAAAGTAAAAAAATAGTGCTCACAAGCGGATGTTTCGATATTTTACACATTGGTCACACAAGATTTTTAAAGAAAGCAAAGAGCTATGGCGATGTTTTAATAGTGGCCCTGAACACGGACAGTTCAACTCGGAGGCGTAAAGGTCAAGGAAGACCTGTCAACAACCAAAATGACAGGGCAGAACTCCTCGCCGAGTTGACTTATGTGGATTATATTGTTCTTTTTAATGAGAACACGGCCTCCAGTTTAATATCCGTTCTCAAACCGGACACGTATGTCAAGGGAGGCGACTATCAGAATAAGGACTACAAAAACTGGCCTGAGGCCAAAATAGTTCTTGACTATGGTGGAAAAGTAGAGATCGTTGCCCTTGTTCAGGGCAGATCATCAACAACTATTATTAATAACTGTTAAATGGATTCAAAAATGTTTATTAAATCAACAGAAAGCTTAGGGAAAGGTGCAAAACGGCGATGGAAGGTAATAAGACATTTCATACCTTCCAAAACACGATGGTTTTTTGAAGGACATCCGCAATTAAAGGGACAACTATGGTCAAAAGAAAGAAAGTTAATTTATGATACAATCAAGACATATAAGCCGTCAAATTGTTTTGAGATCGGGACCTGGAAAGGTGGCGGAAGTACCTTGTTCATAGCTCAAGCACTATTTGAAAATGCCAAGGGAATACTCCATACAATAGAAATAAATAAAGATTTCCATGATGAAGTTAAGGATAAATACCAAACATATTTAAAACATCTGATGCCTCATATTGAATTCTACCTAGGTGATTATAGAGAAAAGTTCTCTGAAGTCATTAATTCCATTGACGGCATAGACTTCCTTTTCCTGGACGGTCCCGAAGATGCTCGAGAAACCTTAAACCAATATGAGTTTTTTTCGCCTTACATGAAAAAAGGATTTGTGCTGATGGCACATGACTGGTTTACGGAAAAGACAAAGCTTGTCAAACCCCTTATTGAAAACAAGGATGAATGGAAGATCGAAATGATTTTAAAACAACCTTACTCACCAGGGTTTGCTTTAGCAATAAAAAATAATTCATAATCCGCACTATTTATTTCGCACACCATTATAAGATTCAGTTTTCCCAAGCTCTCCTTTAATTAGGCGACGAACAAATCTCTCCAGACCGCCGAATACCTTTTTCCACGCACTCCTGAACTGCCTGTCCCGCAAAGGATCTTTCGGCATATGGGGAAGGCCGGGCGACGAGATATGGGCGGCAAAATGATCGAGGTCCTGTTTCAGGAGGGCCCGACGGTGAACCCAAACTTTCTGCCCCGGTACCTGCCGGGGAGACAGCCATCCACAATAGACGGTCCCATCCGCCATAACAACGTTTCCCAGGTCCCGGTACATCAGGAGAGATATGATCGCCTGGTCATGGCGGTGCATCTGTTCCGTGGCAGCGATATGTTCTTCCGTTAACGCCACGGCAAGGGCCTCTTCCACTATGTTTTGAATTGTTCCCGACTTGTTAAACCCGATGAACCCACCTGCCAGTGTCATTTTCCCAACCCTGAATGCGGGATCAACCCCGCATCCCCGGCATGCCGCCTCTGAGGCGTTTTCTGTTAAAAGATGATAGGTCGGCACAACGAAATAGCCGAGGGTATTGAGCATCTCAAAGATTTCATCCACCGGCCTGAGCACCACGATTCCCGCGTCGATCCACATTATCTCACGGGCGGGGGCGTCATTCCAGCACCAGATTTTCCACGTAAAATGTTTCCGCCAGTGAGGGCAGAAACCCGGCACCTTGACAACGTCGACATCATGGGCATCAAGAATATGGAGGGTTTCGTCGTCAAGACCGATATCATAGACTCGAACAGGGGGATGCCCCGGCCAGTTGAGATTGAGCGATCCCAGCATCGCGAGGAGCGACGGCCCGAACCCGCTAGATGCCGCGGTAATTATCATGCGATCATGCAGTTCCATATGATTGCCGAGATTTCCTTATTATTAAATCGATGAGTATCTATTCCTGTCGTCGATTCGGGGCGGCAGTTCTCTCATACTTTATCGCTTTTTATTAACCCATTCTCACAAAAAAAGGGAATGTTGTCGCGGCGGAAGTATTCGACGTTCGGACCATCCTGCCAGTGTTTCCCTCCAAGCTCCCGGGGATGCCACATGTGCAGCACCCGGGCGCCTCGGATGACGGAATAACCGCCAAATCCCGCCAGCAGCAGCCGCAGCCCCAGGTCCTCATCCTCTCCTCCCCAGCCTACAAAATTTTCGTCATATCCATTCACATATTCCATGTCTTCGCGGTAAATGGAAAAATGCCCCCCCAGGCTCTGCGTTCTTGTCCCCGCCAACCCGAGATTTCTCAAGAGCTTCCTTCTGAGGAATCTCCAATGCTCTTTTATCATGGGCCACTCCGGCATGCTTCTGTAATATTCCTCAAGCAACTGAGCGGTCACTGCCGAACGGAAAAGCTCATTCGTCCGGTCCTCAGCAAGATATTTACAGAGGCCGGAAAGATATCTCCCCGGCCTGGCATTTTTGATGTGATACTTAATCGTGTCAGGCAACACGAGAAAATCACAGTCAAGAAAAATCAGGTAATCGCCTGCAGCATGCCTTATGCCGTTATTGCGGGCAGCCGCCGCCCTGAACCCTTCATCGGGCTGCCAGGCATGAACAATGGGAAAGTCATACCGGGCGATCATCTTTTCAAGTTCATGGACACATGATTCGCTTGACCCGTCGTCAGTGATGACCACTTCATCAAAATCACCGGCACAGTTCTTGAGGGAATCCAGGCAAAGCTTGAGATGTTGCAGGCGTTCATAGAAACAGATTATTATGCTTGTTTTCACAGGGCATTTTTCCTTATTGCACAGCCGCTTCCAAAGGTTATTGCGGCAATCCGGAACTCATTATATCAGATTAAAGTCTTCTCACCTTTTTTTTCAGCTTGTAAACGGTTCTGTAGAACAGTGCCGCCAGACTCTTTCGATAGGGAGGAATCGTTATCGTTTCTTTCATCTTTGATGTTTCTGGCTGTGAATGTTGTATTAAATTCGCGACATGCGGAAAAAACTGGTATCGCTGCAACACGCGGTTCCGTGCTTCCTCGATTACCGGAATTCGCTTCTCCCAGTCATCGGCTTCTATAACCGACTTGATTCTTTTCATACTTTCTTTCGGCTGATCGATATCGATTCGAATGAATGATTCCTCGGGAAAATACTCTTCGATATTCGCACAACCGTAATAGAACGGAACCGACCAGGCGAGAAAACAGTCGGCAAGTTTTTCCGTCCAGTAATCAGGGCTGTTGCTGTTTTCCACAGCGAGGGAATACCGATACGGAGCGAGTCCATCCCATTTGTCTTCAATATAATGAACGGCCCTGCCGAACAGATCAATCTCAAGCGAAGCATCCTCTTGTAATAAATGCAAAAAAGACAATCGCTTCAAGTGTCCCGGGAGGTCGGTCGCGTTCCCTACGACCCACGAGAGTTTCTTCGACTTCGGAGGAATGTCCATCGATACCAACTGATCATATGTCCTGTTCACGAACCAGGGAATGGCGGGATGGGACGTCACATATTTGTCATCGTCATAAGGCCTTATGTGCGTAAACACCCTGGAAAAACTGTCATGCCCTTCAACCAGCCAGTCGCTGTGACCTCTCAAGTACGGTTCCTGCATGAGAGCCCAGACATTCTCCCGGGGACACTTTATCGTGACCTCTTCCTTCATGCGGTTATTCAGCATGAGCAGATAATCACATTCGCCGACAGGATCGAGCGTAAAAGTGATTTCCTGCCAGATTCCCTTACCACCGGGTGTCTGCCGCAAGAGGTCCGGCCAATCCCAGTCTTTTACGATTCGTACAAGGGTCATATACTCTCTGCGCGAATAACGTTTCAATCCTCGCCGGCTCAGGGACACCGGTTATCCGACCAAGCGAGGATTTGATTTAATTTTCAAGACAGAGTCCTTCTCTGTAAAGAGATTCCTGAATCGCCTTCTTTACTTTGTCAACGGTCAGGTTCTCCAGGCACCTGCTATTCCCGGAACCATCGCATCCCTTTTGTCCGCAGGGAACACAGATATCATCGGGGAGTATTATTGAATGTTTCCCGCCGCCATGTGCCCAGTCACGCCAATCGGACGGGCCATAAATGGTTACCGTCGGCGTTCCGACCGCCGCGGCTATATGCGGCGCTGCGCTGTCAACCCCTATATGAAGACGACTGTGACGGAGAACGCCCGCCAGTTCGGCGAGGGTAGTCATGCCGGTGAGATTGCAGACATGGCCATGGCATTTACGGGCAATGTTCTCCGATCGTTCTCTCTCATCGTCAGATCCGAGCATGACAACCGAAGCCCTGTGCTTCCCCCATAACCAGTCAATGATTTCCGCCCATTTATCATCATTCCATTCCTTGTACCGCCATCTCGAAAACGGGTTCACCGTAATCCACCGATCTTCACTGAGGCCTTCGAGGAGGCACAACCGTCGTGCCCGGTCGGCGGCATCTTTTGAAACATAAATTTTCGGAACCTCATCAGCCGGTTCGATGCCAAAAGCCTTCACAACCCGAAGGGACTGCTCAGCCGCCGTAGTCTTTGTTTTATCAAGAGGAGGAGGATCAGCGAGGTGAGTAAAAAACCGATTTCTCCATCGAACGGCATTGTAGATAATCGAAACTCTCAGCGGGGCACCTGAAAGCACGGCCATGTATGCTCCCCGATCATCAGAACGCAGATCGAAGGCCAGATCGAAATGTTCCTTTCGGAGACTTCGTATGAACGACCAGTGAACCCGTGTTTTCTCTATGACCGTTCCCTTGTAACGCTCGACTTCAAAGACCTTGTCAACCGAAGGGTCCGCAGTGAGGAGTGATCCGAACCCGCTCCTGAGGAGCACGGCAACCTTCGCCCGGGGATAGGCATCCTTCACCGCCTTGAACGTCGGCGTCGCCCACACCACATCACCGATATCACCGAGCTGAATGATGAGTATATTTTCGATTGTTCTTTTAAATGTCTTCTCGCCTTTTACAATCATCGCCTTGTGTTACACCTACGACGGTGGAGCCCCGCATGGATTTAAATCCGCCCGAACGCATATCACGGCCAATGGAATCTCACAAACCGTGACGACGCAATCCGGGTTATGGAATCTCAATGATGAGCACACCCCAGCGCCGCTTCATAGGTGTTGGACAGCAGCATGGCCCTGGTCATGGGCCCGACGCCGCCGGGGACGGGGGTGATGAAGGACGCCTTATCGACAACCTCGCTAAAAGCCACGTCGCCCGCGAGCTTTCCGTTATCCCGGCGATTGATCCCCACATCGATGACCACGGCGCCTTCACGGACCATGTCTCCCTTGATCATCTCAATACTCCCTGCGGCGGCAACGAGAATGTCGGCC
Organism: Deltaproteobacteria bacterium; assembly: GCA_016936905.1. Lineage (GTDB taxonomy): Bacteria > Desulfobacterota > Syntrophia > Syntrophales > UBA6807 > DSDU01. The sequence continues at coordinate 6,388 of JAFGWZ010000288.1, forward strand.
CGCCGGGTCACCTCGGCAAGATTCTTTGTCCGGGTGTGACAGACCGTGACCGTGGCATGCCGTGTCAGGAGCATCATCGCCAGGGGTTTGCCCACGATGTTGCTCCGCCCCACGATGACGGCATTTGCTCCTTCGATCTCTATGTTGTACCGTTTCAGAAGCTCGATGATTCCATAGGGGGTGCAGGCATGATGGAAGGGGTCCCCGGTAAAAAGACGCCCTATGTTATAAGGGTGGAAACCGTCAACGTCCTTGCGGGGATCGATGGCATCGAGAACCGCATTCCGATTGATATGCTTCGGAAGGGGGAGTTGCACCAGGATACCGTGAATTTCCCCGTCCCTGTTGAGTTCATCGATAATGGCGAGCAGCCGGGATTCCTCCGTGTCCGCGGGAAGTTTGAATTCCCGTGAGTAAAATCCCACTTCCTCGCAATCCTCCGTCTTCTTTCTCACATAGATCCGAGACGCCGGATCTTCCCCGACAAGGATCACGGCGAGTCCCGGAATGGTGCCCCGCTCTTCATGTAATACCCTGACCTTGTCTTTTATTTCGCTCCGCATTTCCTGGGCAACACGGTTGCCATCGATAATAATGGACATATCCTTTCCGGCCAACTCCTTATTTTTTATCAGACGCGCCATCAGAATGCCGTCTCTTCTTACTCATTCACCCTGCAGGCCAATAGCCAGTTGCACCATCGACGCAACCTGGTCATCGGGAACACGGCCGCGGAAAATGGCCCGGCAGACTCGATTCTTATCCAGGATGATGGCGTTTGCCGTATCTTTCTTAAGGCCCCAGGCATTCCGCAATGTTCCGTCGTAATCAAAGAGGATGATCGTTTTGTATTTTTTCGCCTTGTCACCGGCAATCGCCCTGATGAGGAAATCCGGCTTCCATGTGGCGGCGCAATCGGCAATGCCGATTCCCTTATAGGTTTCATCCTTCAGCAACCCGTCATCTTTTGCCTTCTTCATGGCCTCGGTAAAATGTTCGTTCAGGTCCGATTCGTCGGGATCGACATAATTGACCAGCAGTACCTTCCCCGCCCACGAGTCCATGGTAAATGCAACCCCGTCGGCATCCTTGAACGTCCATTCCGGCGCCTTCATGCCCACCTGCAGGTCATCCGCCTGGGCAAATCCCCCGAAGAGCAGCAACACGGCAACTGTCACAACGAATACTTTTTTCATGGTTCCCTCCCCATTCATATTTTTATGCATCATGGAATATGCAAAATATCGGAAAGGCGGATCATTTGTCAAGCGAACAATCGCCGTCATCTTCGGCACCGCCGCACGATGCCGGAGAAGGAAATTCGCCCCTCCGAAAAACCACCAAAACGGGCGCTTTCATCGCCATAATTATGACCGGCAAGAAAAGTTATGAATGGGCATAATCGTTCTATATTTCTATTGAAACAACCTATTCTATGTGCTATGGTACGTCCGTTTTCAAGGGAGGACTTAATGAATACTGTCAGTCTCGGTGCGATGCTGAAGGAGGCCTGTGAAAAGTATCCGGATAAGGTATCTCTCATCTACAGTGACAGACGGCTGACCTACGACGAACTCAACAGACACAGCAATGCTCTTTCGAACGTATTCAGGGACCTGAATATCCACAAAGGGGACAAGGTCTCCCTGATGCTTCCCAACATACCGGAATTTGTCATATCGTATCTTGCCGTCGCAAAACTGGGGGCCGTTGCCGTGACCCTCAACGTCCTGTCGTCACCTTACGAACTCACCTACCTTCTTAACGACAGCGATTCGAAAATCCTTGTCACCACATCGGCGGCGGCGAAAAAATATGAAGAAATACAGGGCCGTCTTGACACATGTGAACATTTGCTCTGCATCGATGACCCCCGCGACGACTCCCCCATAAGGAAAGCGTATCGTGACGGGCCCTTCGACGATGACATGGTTGATGTCGATAAAGACGATCCGGCGGTCATGATATATACGTCAGGGTTGACCGGCGACCCTCTCGGAGCTGTTCTGACCCACGGCAATCTATCAACCCAATGGACACTCCTCAAAGATATCTGCGAAGGCACCGACAAAGACCGGGGGCTTTCGGTAATTCCCTTTTTCCACTCTTTCGGCGCATCGGCGAATCTGCTGTCGGTTCTGCACCTCGGTGCATCTTCTGTCCTTATGGACCAATTCAGCCTCGACAAGATATTTCAGACCATCGAGCAGGAGAAGGTAACTTACATCGCTGCGGTTCCCCGTCTTTTTCTCGGAATGCTGATGCAGCAAGGAACGGAAAAGTACGACCTCAGTTCGCTGAGGATCTGCATCACCGGTGGATCGGCCATGCCCCCGAAGTTCATCCCCGCCTTCGAACAGAAGTTCAACGTAAAACTCATGGAAGGATACGGTCTCACCGAGGCATCCCCTGTCTGCTCGTTCAGCAGGCTGCACATGGAACAGAAACCCGGTTCGATCGGCATACCCATTCCGGGAGCACAGGCGAAGGTCGTAGACGACAGCGGCAACGATCTTCCCGCCGGAACAGAGGGGGAACTGGTCATCAAGGGGGCCAACGTGATGAAAGGCTATTACAAGAACGAATCGGCCACCGCCGACGTTATAAAAAATGGATGGCTCCATACGGGCGACCTTGCCAGGATCGACACGGACGGTTATATCTTCCTCACCGGCCGGAAAAAACGGATGATTATCACGAGCGGGTTTAACGTATACCCCCGGGAAGTGGAACGGGTCCTCGACATGCACCCCGCCGTCGCCGAATCCCGGGTTGTGGCGCAGGCCGACCTGATGAGAGGGGAAATCGTCAAGGCCCTCATTGTAAGAAAAGACACCGTCGAGGTGGATGATAAAGAAATTCTCAGGCATTGCAGAAAATACCTGTCGTCACATAAGATTCCCCGGGAAGTGGAATTTGTGGACGGTCTCGACTGATCGACACCCGGCATGCCCCAGTAATCCCAAAGTGATGGGTCTCAGGCAGCGAATCGATAACATAATCGGTAATACATAATATACCGTTGCGCCTATCTTCTAAAGAACACGAATGGTCCGGTTGTTGAAGATACGGCACAACGACAAGAAGGAAGACGACTCTTAAATAAAAAGCTGACAAGGAGGAAATACATGTCAAAGGTTCCGCAGAAACTGGATAAAAAGAGAGCTGATGTCTACAAGGATGCACCCATCGCAAAATTCGGCGAAAGAAAACCAGATTTTTCCACCATGGGGGGAAAAATAAAAAATCAGTACAAACAGCACCGGGAAGTAGTCATTGTTGAAGCGTGCCGAACACCATACGGCAGATTCGGTGGCGGACTTCAAAGTTATGATGCCCCTCAACTGGGAGCCCTGGCAATCAAGGAAGTCCTGAGAAGGACCGAAGGCAAGGTCAAGCCGGAAGATGTCGATTATATCATCATGGGACAGGTCGTCCCCGCGGGATGCGGACAGGTGCCGAGCCGCCAGGCAACCATACTCGCCGGCATTCCTGAACATGTCCCTTCAATTACCGTCAATAAGGTCTGCTCATCGGGGATCAAGACCATCGATCTGGCAGCCCAGATGATCCAGTTGGAACGAGCTGAAATCGCCGTTGCCGGCGGCCAGGAGAGTATGAGCAACTGTCCGTTCTCACTCCCCGGAATGAGATGGGGAACCAGAATGGGATTGACCTCGGCGCCTGCCGTCGACCTCATGGTGTACGATGGTCTGTGGGATGCCTTCTACAATCGACACATGGCCATTCACGGTTCGGAAACAGCCGACGAATTCGGATTTACGCGGCAGGATCAGGACGACTGGGCACTTCAGTCACAGCAGCGGGCCGGCAAGGCGATGGAAGAGGGCAAGCTGGATGATGAAATATTCCCCGTCGAAGTAACCCGCGGGAAAAAGACCGTCATCGTCGACAAAGACGAGTTCCCAAGACCTGATACGACCATGGAAACACTGGCGAAACTGCCTCCCGTCTTCGGCCATAAGAGCGCCGTTACCGGTGAACTGGGCAGCGTTACCGCCGGAAATGCCCCCGGCGTGAATGACGGCGGCGATGTGTGCCTGCTCATGTCCCGGGAAAAGGCGGATGAACTGGGCTTGAAACCGCTGTTTTCCATTATAGATTACGCGGAGGTCTCGCAGCCCACGAAGGATATCGCCACTGTTCCCGGTCTCTCCATCAAGAAGGTTCTGGAGCAGAACGACATGACGGTGGATGATGTCGATCTCATCGAGATAAATGAAGCATTTGCCGCCGTGGCGCTCATCAGTGCCCGGACCATTCTCGGACTGTCCAAGGAACAGATGTATGAAAAGGTAAATGTGAACGGCAGCGCCATTGCCTATGGCCATCCCATCGGAGCGACAGGGGCCAGGATCGTCATGACGCTGGCCTATGAACTGCGCCGCCGGGGCGGAGGAATCGGCGTATGCGGTATCTGCTCGGGCCATGCCCAGGGCGATGCGATGCTGATCAAGGTAGAACCGTAAGGTAACATAATATTTGCTCGTACTCTAATGAACTGAGCACTAATTTTACTTGAAGAGAAAGGAGAATCATTAATGGGAGATGTAGTAATTGTAAGTGGAGCCCGGACTGCAGTCGGTGAATTCGGCGGTTCGTTGAAAGGAGTCTCCGTCGTTGAGCTGGGGAGGCTTGTCATTAAGGAAGCAATTAAGCGTGCAGGACTGCGTCCGACGATAAGCGATTTTGTAAAATCGGCCCGCCCCACCATTTTCGGCGAGTTCGACATGACAGAGCTCCAGAAAAAGCATTATGATTATGATGAATCATTGACCCCGGTCTACTTTGACGAGGTCATCATGGGTAATGTGCTCACCGCAGGCGTTGGACAGAACCCCCCCCGCCAGTCTTCAATCTATGCCGGACTGCCGGAAGAGACCAATGTTATAACCGTCCAGAAGGTCTGCGCTTCGGGCATGAAGGCTATTTCGCTGGCATCTCAGATCATCCAGGCCGGCGATGCCGACATCATCGTTGCAGGCGGTATGGAGAACATGAGCAATGTCCCCTATGCCCTGCCCAATGCCCGGTGGGGATACCGGATGAACATGCCTTACGGCCAGGCGACGGACCTGATGGTCCACGACGGTCTGTGGGAGATCTTTAACGCTTATCATATGGGAAACACGGCGGAGAACATCGCCGAGAAGTACGGAATACCGAGAGAAGAACAGGATAAGCTCGCATATGAGAGTCATATGAGAGCCCGTACCGCCAACGCGAACGGAAGCGTAGCCGATGAGATCGTTCCGGTAGTGATTCCGCAGCGTAAAGGTGATCCGAAGGTGTTCGCCGTTGATGAACGCCCAATGGACACAACCCTCGAAAAAATGGCCAAGCTGCCCCCGGTTTTCCGAAAGAGCGGAACCGTCACGGCGGGCAACGCCTCCGGCATCAATGACGCGGCCGCGGCTGTTGTGGTCATGAGCGCCGAAAAGGCAAAGGAACTTGGTCTCAAACCGCTGGTTAAAATCAAGGGATTCGCCTCCGGCGGTCTTGATCCGGCCTACATGGGACTCGGGCCGATCCCGGCAGTACGGAAGGTCTTCAAGAAACTGGGCCTCACCACAAAAGACATTGATCTGTGGGAACTCAATGAAGCCTTTGCCGTTCAGGCCCTCGGTTGCATAAAGGAATTAGACATCGATCTGAACAAATGCAATCTCAACGGCAGCGGAATCTCCATCGGTCACCCCATAGGCTGTACCGGCGCCAGGATTACGTACACACTGGCCAACCAGATGGTCAAAAATGACCTCACTCTGGGATGTGCGTCGCTGTGCATCGGCGGCGGCCAGGGTATGGCCATCGTTTTGGAAAGAGTGTAACTGTCACGGTCCATCGTCCCTGCGGATTATGGTCGGGAACCAGTGCGTAAGAGTAAGTGAATGTACCGTATCCGGTGTGTGCTGAGCAGGCACCACCGGATACGGCCGATAAAACATATGGTATTATTTGCCCTGTTCGAAAGCGGACAGATGGAAAAATACCGCCTGTTTAAAAAAATGGAGGAGGGGAAACAATGGAAGTAAAAACATTTGGCGTTGTTGGAGCCGGTCAGATGGGAAACGGTATCGCCCAGGTGGCGGCATATCCCGGAGGACTCAATGTCATCATGAATGACATCGCTGAAGAGTTCGTTCAGAGGGGATTCAACACCATTTCCAAGAATCTGGACAGACTGGTTGCCAAGGAAAAGCTTACCGCCGCCCAGAAAGAGGAAATTTTGGGAAGGATTAAGCTGAGCACCAACCTGGAAGACATGAAGGACGCCGATTTCGTCGTCGAGGCGGCGATTGAACGGGAAGACCTGAAGCTCGGAATCTTCAGGAAACTCGACGAAGTCTGCAAGCCAGGAGTCATTCTGTCATCTAATACATCTTCAATTCCTATCACGCGCATCGCAGCCGCGACAAAAAGGCCGGGGCTCGTTATCGGGATGCACTTCATGAACCCCGTTCCCGTTATGAGGCTTGTGGAAATCATCAGGGGCCTTGCAACAACCGATGAAACCTACGAAATGACGAAGAAACTGTCGGAACAGTTCGGAAAAGTTCCCGTGGAGTGCAATGATTTCCCGGGCTTTATCTCAAACAGGGTTCTCATGCCCATGATCAACGAAGCGGTGTACGCTCTTTTTGAAGGAGTAGGGACACCTGAAGCCATCGATAACATCATGAAACTCGGAATGAATCACCCCATGGGGCCTCTGGCCCTCGGCGACCTGATCGGTCTGGACACATGCTGGGCCATCATGGACGTTCTCCACAAGGGATTCGGTGATTCCAAATACCGCCCCTGCCCGCTTCTTAAGAAATACGTCGATGCCGGATGGCTCGGACGAAAAACAGGAAGAGGATTTTACGATTACAGCAAGTAATCGTCACGATCGTTTGACAGCTAAACAAGGAGGGGTAACAATATGGCATACAACAATATCGTATTTGAAGTTGAAGATAGTGTTGCGACCATTATGTTCAATCGGCCCAAGGCATTGAACGCCATGAATTCGGAAACGATGGGAGAATTCATGGATGTCATCAAGCGGTGCGGTGAAGATGACGCCATCAAGGCGGTCATCGTTACCGGCGGCGGAGAAAAGGCATTTGTGGCCGGAGCGGACATCGCGGAAATGCAGGACCTGGAACCCAGCGTAGCATTGAAATTTATGGAACGAGGCCACGAAACCTATCGGGCGCTCGAACTGCTTCCCAAACCGTCAATCGCGGCGGTGCGCGGGTTCGCCCTCGGCGGAGGCACCGAAATCGCCATGTCCTGCGATATCAGGTTTGCCGCCGACAACGCCCGATTCGGTCAGCCTGAAATCCTTCTCGGCCTGACGCCCGGCTGGGGAGGGACCCAACGGCTGCCCCGGCTCATCGGGATGGGGAGGGCCCTGGAACTGCTCATGGGTGGAGGACAGATCGATGCCCAGCGGGCATATGAGATCGGTCTTGTCAACAAAGTAGTACCCGCCGATCAGCTGATGGAAGAAACGAAGAAATTCGCCAAAAGGCTGGCGGGTATGCCGGCCTTCGCCATCAAGATGATCAAACACGCCGTCAATTTCGGGCAGGAATTGCCCTTGGATCATGCCAACAGGCTTGAGATGGAGTGCTGTGCCCAGTGTTTCAGCACCCATGATCAGAAAGAAGGAATGAAGGCCTTCCTTGAAAAGAGAAAGGCCAACTTCATCGGTCGTTGACTTTTAACGAAGCAGGTGAGCGGCCTCACCGGAAATGAGGCCCGGATAATGCAATGAACGGGGGAACAGATCACACGGATTGATCCGTTTCCCCGGGAGTTGTAATAATGCTTTTAAAAAGGAGGAACTCAATGAATTTTGCACCGACGGAAGAACAACAAATGGTAAAAGACATGGTGGCGCGGTATGTCGACGAATCGATCAAACCGATCGCCGGAGAGCTGGATCATACCCATCGGCATCCTGAAGAGATCTGCCGGAAGCTCGGCGAGATGGGAATCATGGGTGTCGCCATCCCCACGGAATATGGCGGAGCCGGCATGGACAATGTAACGTACGTTCTGGCAATGATCGAGATTTCACGGGGCTGCGGAAGCTGCGGCGTCATCACATCGGTTAACAACTCCCTTTACGGTTTTCCCGTTAACGCCTTCGGTACGGAAGAGCAGAAGCTGAAATTCCTGCCCCCCGTCTCGGGCGGAAAGGTTGAGGGCTGCTACGCACTGACGGAAGCCGGTGCCGGTTCGGATGCGGGCTCCCTGCGGTGCCGCGCGGAGCTGAAGGGTGACAAGTACATCGTCAACGGCGTCAAGAAATTCATCACCAACGGCAACGTGGCCCACTACTGCGTGCCCGCCGCCAACGAAAATCCCGACAAGGGCTACAAGGGGATGATCACCCTGATCGTCGATCTGAAGAACACCCCCGGGTTCTCCCTGGGCGCCATCGAGGACAAGATGGGCATTCTCGCTTCGGGAACGGCGGAACTGGTCTTTGAAGACGCGGAAGTTCCGGCGGAGAACCTGCTGGGAACACCGGGACAGGGTTTCAAACAGATGCTGATGGGCCTTGATGCGGGCAGAATCGGTATCGGCTCACAGGCCTGCGGAATCGGCTATGCCGCCCTGGAAGACGCACTGAAGTACTCACAGGAGCGCGTCCAGTTCGGCAAACCGATTATTTCTTTCCAGGCGATCCAGTGGAAGCTTGCCGACATGGCCACGGAGCTCAAGGCGGCGGAACTCATGCTGCTCAACGCGGCATGGAGGGAAGACAACGGCCTCGACTACGAGAAGGAATCGGCCATGGCCAAGATGTACGCCTCCGACGTCGCCATGAGGGCCGCCATTGAAGGCGTCCAGATCTTCGGCGGCTACGGATACTGCAGAGAGTACCCCGCCGAGCGTCACATGAGAGACGCCAAGATCTGCCAGATCTACGAAGGCACCAACGAGGTACAGCGGATGGTCATCGCCCGTAAGCTCATGGGCGCGCGATAACCCTGATAGAACTCTGATAAACAAAAGGCCGGGGCCCTCGTGCTCCGGCCTTTTTCATCGGAGGGTAATGAAGAATCACTCGGAATCTGTCGCTCCCCGTCTCTTGAGCGGTTATCATGGAGGATTCTCGGGCAAAAAGCTCAAGGCACAGGGAAAAAGGCGAGGCACATTCCGCGGTGTCCAGAACGAGCTGCCAATGAAGCAATGAGCTTTATAGACTCGGGTGAGGTCGTCCGTGAATGATGTTGCGGCGACAGGGTCTTTCTGTTATATCTTTGCTATCTGAAGAAACGACCATCTCTGCATGACGGAAGAAAAACCCATGGAATTAAAACTCGAAAGACTTTCAGACTACGAAGGCGTCCAGGGCCCCCTGCTCATGGTCATCATGGACGGCGTCGGGCTGTACCGGGGAAGGGACGAAGGGTACCCGGGCAACGCCGTAGACATCGCGTCTCCCCCCCGGCTCTTTCATCTTCTGAAACATGAAAAGATTGTCGCACGGCTCAAGGCACACGGGACCGCGGTGGGCATGCCGTCGGACGATGATCAGGGAAACAGCGAAGTGGGGCACAACGCCTTCGGCGCCGGCCGTATCTTCGCCCAGGGCGCGAGCCTCGTTGAGAAAGCCATCGAAAGCGGTACGATCTTTGAGTCCGAGGTATGGAAAAAAATCATACAGAATTCCCTCGCGAAAAAGACTCCCATCCACTTCATCGGCCTGATCTCTGATGGAAATGTACACAGCAACATGTCCCACCTCATCGCCCTGGTGGGAGCGTGCGATCAGCAGGGTGTGGAAGAAGTGTATATCCACGGCCTCATGGACGGCAGGGACGTTCCTCCTCTGAGCGCTCTTTGTTATTTCGGAGCACTCGAGGACTATCTCTGGTCGCTCCGGGTCCAGGCACTCAAATCGGGAACGACGCGCAGATACCACATAGCGTCGGGCGGGGGGAGAATGGTGACGACCATGGACCGATACGAGGCAGACTGGAGCATTGTACAGCGGGGATACAACGCCCATGTGCACGGCGAAGGCCCCAAATATCCCGACAGCCTTACCGCGATCAGAAAACTCCGGGAACAGCAGAAGGTGGATGATCAATATATCCAGCACTGGGTGGTCCACCACCCCGACAACCCGGAGGAACCCCTGGCGAGAATAGGTGACGGGCACGGCGTCGTCCTCTTTAATTACCGCGGCGACCGGGCCCTTGAAATCAGCAGGGCCTTTGTGGAAGACGACTTCAAAGGATTCAAGCGCGAAGCGCGCCCCGATGTTATTTACGCCGGCATGCTCGAGTATGACTCAGACACACACATGCCCCCGAACTACCTTGTATCGCCGCCGGCAATTGACCGGACCGTATCGGAATACCTCGCCGCAAACGGCATAACCCAGTACGCCCTGAGCGAAACCCAGAAATTCGGTCATGTAACCTACTTCTGGAACGGCAACGACTCGGCGAAATTTGACGAGTCCCTTGAAGACTGGGAAGAAATCGAATCGGATCATGTTCCTTTCGATGAGGCGCCGGAAATGAAGGCACGCGATATTGCGGACAGTGCAATCGAAGCTCTTCGATCGGGAAGGTACAAATTCCTCCGGCTCAACTTCGCAAACGGCGATATGGTGGGGCACACGGGATCGCTCCCCGCCGCTGTCGAAGCGGTAAAAGCGGTGGATGACGCCATCGGCGACCTCGTCAAGGCAGTGGACGCCTGCGGCGGAACCATAATCATTACCGCCGATCACGGCAACTGCGAACAGATGATCGAGGTGGATAAAAAAACGGGGAAACCCGTCCAGGGAGCGGGGGGTGAATTGAAACCCATGACCAGCCATACCCTGAATCCCGTACCCTTTATCATCCACGGGCCGGATACGGACCGGTATGAAATAAACGGAAATGTGACGGAACCGGGCCTCGCCAACGTGGCCGCCACGATCCTCACCCTCCTCGGCTTTGAGAAACCTGCCGACTATCTCGATTCGATCATAAACATACGGGCTAAGGGCTAAGAGCGATAACAGGCTAAAGGCGCAGGGCTAAGGGCAAAAGGAAAAGGATTGTTATTATCGCTTTTCCCTTTAGCCCTTAGCCCTTAGCCCTGCGCCTTGCGCCTGTTATCAATATATCCCCAGTTCACACCCGCCCGCCAGAGTCTGACCCAGTTCCCGGCACCGGTCAAGAATGTCTTCGGTCACCTCTCCCTTCGCGATAACCGGTTCGAAGACCCGTTTCAGCGGATAGCCCCGGGCAATGCGGTCAACACTGTTGAGCGCTCCCGTTCCATCATTGCCTGCACTGATGAAGAGGACGTAGGGTTTCTTGAAGATTTTCCCCTGAGCGGGGTAAAAGGTGCGGTCAAAGAAGTCCTTCATCGCTCCCGACATATAGCCGAAATTCTCCGGTGTGCCGATGGCGACGCCGTCACAATCAAGAAGGTCCTCGACGGTGGCGTCACGGGCCCGTTTCACCGTCACATCGGTATTTTCAAAACCGGCGGCCCCCTCGGCAACTGCGATGGCCATCTCTTCCGTATGACCCGTCTGTGTGTGGTAGACTACTAAAATCTTTGCCATAAGAATCTCTCGTACTGTCCCATGGTCAAGCCCTCAGACGTTCAATAAAATCCTTGATCACACAATTGAATACCGATGGGTTTTCCTGCATGACAAAATGGCCCGCCGCCTCGATCACCGAAAGCTCGGCCCCGGGTATTGTCTTCGCCATATGGCGGGACAGCGCCGGAGGCGTCATCTTGTCGTCTTCTCCGCAGACCAGGAGGGTGGGAATGTTTATCGATTGTATGTTGTCCGTGATATCGAGCCTGTCGCAGGACAGAAAATCACCGTATATCACCTCGGGGTTCACCTTCATCATCCCGTCAATGAGGGGTTTGACGAATCTGTCCCGGTTCTGCTTTGCCACGGAAAATTTGGCTATGAAGGCGAGTGTTGCGGCGGCATCATTACGGACCCCTTGGAGAATCGCCTCGTTCACCGGCATGGTGACACCGCCGCCCACGGGGATGATTCCCGAAAGCAGCCCGCCGTATTTGACGGCGAAGGTAAGACTGATGGCGGCGCCGAGAGAGTGGCCGGAAAGGACGGGTCTACGCACTCCGAGGGTTTCAATCGTCTTTCGCACCCACTCAACGTATCGTCCTACATCCTGTTCGCCCTTGCCTTCCGACCTGCCGTGGCCGGGAAGGTCGATACCGACCATATTGAATACATGGTCGAATGCGGCGAATTGATATTCCCACAGGGTGTGGTCGCAACCGGACCCATGAACAAAAACAACCGTCTTCCGGTCATCCCTGAGGCCGTCATCGTTCACCCTGCAGGCGATCTTGACGCCCTCTATCTCGCGTAGATCGATCATTCCACATTCCTCCGCGCCGACACTCACTCCCTATCTTTCTTCTCAATGGCTCAAGGATCGGCGGTGCGGTGCCGTCACGACTCCGTTGCCGCAACTGCAAGGTTACGCCGACGGGGCGGCCTTCCTCTTCTCGAGCTCTTCCTGTCTGAGCTGTTTGCGAAGTATCTTCCCTACGTTTGTCTTCGGAAGTTCCGTACGGAATTCAATTTCCGACGGCAATTTGTATTTTGCCAGCTTATCGGCGCAGAACGCGATCATCTCGTCGGCCGTCGCCGTTTCACCTTCTTTCAGAACAATGAAGACCTTGACATTCTCTCCCCGTTTGGGATCGGGGATACCGATGGAGCAGGCCTCCTGGACCTTGGGATGCTCATAAAAAACCTCATCGATATCCCGGGGATAAATGTTGAATCCTCCGGAAATAATCATATCCTTCTTTCGGTCGACGATATAGAAATACCCGTCTTCATCCATGGTGCCGATGTCGCCGGTATAGCACCAGCCGTCCCGCAGGGTATTGGCCGTATCGTGCGGCCTGTTCCAGTACCCCTTCATTACCTGCGGCCCCTTGACAATGAGCTCTCCCGGCTCACCGACGGGCATGTCTCTCGTTCCGTCCTCGAGATCGACAATGCGGCACAGCGTATCGGGAATGGGAACACCGATGCTCCCCACCTTCCGCACGCCTCCGGCAAAGGGATTGACGTGGGTCACCGGCGTCGTTTCAGTCAGGCCGTATCCTTCGACAATAATGGCGCCGGTGGTTTTTTCAAATTCATGAATGACTTCGACGGGAAGCGGCGCGCTTCCTGAGAATGCCCCCTTCATGCAGGTCATGTCGGTCTTTTTCACATCGGGATGATTCAACATGCCTATATACATGGTGGGGACCAGGGGCGCAAATGTTGGCCTGAATTTGCGGATCGCCTCCAGAAGCGGCTCGGGCTGCGGCCTTGGGACCAGGACGTTCGTCCACCCCTCATAGACGGAAAAATTCATCGTTACGCTCAGGCCGAAGACGTGGAAGAACGGGAGCGCTCCCAGGGCAATCTCCTTGCCGGGGGCAAGAAGATCTTCCGGGAACCAGTTATCAATCTGCTGGAGCTGTTTGCTCAGATTTCCGTGGGTCAGCATAACGCCTTTTGAAACGCCCGTTGTCCCGCCGGTGTATTGATACATGGCAAGGTCATCGAAGCCGACCGTCACCGACGGAGGATTGGGGGGATGCGCGGCGATACATTCCTTCCACTTGTAAACGTCGGCGGCGGGCTTGACATCGGCGGCCATTTTCTTCTTCTTGCCCACCAGCGGAAAGAGGAGATTCTTGGGGAAGGGAAGATAATCTCCGATGGACGTATAGACGATCTGTTTTATCCCGGTCTTCTCACGGAGATCGATCATTCGATTCCCCAGAAGGTCGAGGCAGACGAGGACCTTCGACCCGGAATCATTGAACTGGTGTTCCAGTTCCCCATCGGTATAGAGGGGGTTATTCATAACGGCGATGGCGCCCAGTTTCAGAATGGCGAAATACGCCGCAACGCACGGTATAAGATTGGGAAGAAGAATCGCCACGGCGTCACCCTGCCTCACGCCGAAAGAGGCGAGACAGGTGGCAAAACGATCCACCATGTCCTTGAGCTCCCGGTATTTGACCGCGTAGCCCTGAAATATCAGCGCGACCGTTTCTGGATACCTCCCGGCGGTTCTCTCCAGGATCTCAGGGAGACAGATCTCTTCATAATCAATGGATTCGGAAGCAAACGGAGCATAGGATTTCAGCCACGGTTTTTTGTCGTAGATCGATACATTGTCTGTCATGGTAATTCCTCCTTTCCGTTATCTGACGCCTAATGTAATCGATTTTGGGGCAAATTGCCATAAAAAAAGCCCCCGGCCGTATTAACGACCAGGGGCTTATCGATCAACATACGATAATGTTCATCATATTATTCCGCCGTTTCCTCCTTCGGAGCTTCAGAGGGAGTTTCTTCAGCGGGGGGCACAGCTTCTTCCAGACCCATGGCTTCCCAGATGATTTCCGCGATATCAAGCGCTTCCATCGTCTCTTCCTTGCCGCGATCCTTGATACCGTCGGCCATCATGGTGAGGCAGAAGGGACAACCAACGGCGATGGTGCTCGCATTCGCTGCGATTGCCTGGTCGGCCCGCACATCGTTGATGCGCTCTCCGATATCCTCTTCCATCCACATCCGCGCTCCGCCGGCGCCGCAGCAGAAACTCTTGTTAAAGCAACTGCTCATCTCGACGAGGTTCATTCCGGGAACCGCCTTCAGGGCGTTTCGCGGCTGGTCATAGACATCGTTGTATCTGCCGAGGAAACATGAATCGTGATAGGTAAAGGTTCCCTCAACGGAGTTCTTAAGCTTGATCCTGCCCTGGGCAATCAGATCGGCCAGGATCTCCGTGTGATGATAGACCTCGAAATTACCGCCGAAGTGGGGATAATCCTTCTTTATCGCGTTGTACCCGTGGGGGCACATCGTGATGATCTTCTTCACATTATAGCCGTTCATGACTTCAATATTCGTCTGGGCCATAATCTGATAGAGATACTCGTTGCCGCCTCTCATGGCTGAGTCGCCGCAGCAACCCTCTTCCGGGCCAAGGACACCGAAGCGTACCCCGGCTTCTTTCAAAATCTTCGCGAGGGCAATGGCGACCTTTTTGCCTCTGTCATCAAATGATCCCGAACATCCCACGTAGAAGAGATATTCCACATCTGCATCTTCAGCAAGCGTTTTGACACCTACTTCAGCAGCCCAATCCTGTCGCAGGTGAGCACCGATACCCCACGGGTTGGAGTTGTTTTCCATATTCCGGTATGTCAACTGCAGCTCGGGTGCGAAATCGGCCTCCATCAACACCTTGTACTGCCTCATACCGATGATCTTCGGGATATGTTCGATGCAGACCGGACAGTGCTCCATACAGTACATACAGTTGGTGCACGCCCAGAGTTCATGAAGATCGATCACCTCGCCGACCATCATCTTCTCCGGCTCGGGAATGACCGGCTCTTCGCCTTCCGCGGCTGCCTTTTTCGCAGCATGAACCACCGGGGCCCGCTCCAGCCAGTATGTCTTCAGATCCTGGATCACCTTCTTCGGAGAGAGGGGCTTGCCCGTCAGATACGCCGGGCATCCATCCTGGCAGCGACCGCACCGTGTACAGGCATCGGAATCAAAGATCTGTTTCCAGGTGAAGTCCTCGAGCTGTCCGACGCCGAAGGATTCGGCATTCTCAAAATCAGCAATAGGTTCAAGATACCCCTTGGGTTTCAGGGAAATCATGTACTGGTTTGCGGATGATGTGATAATATGCAGCAGTCGTGACCACGGGATATAGGCAATCAGACCGAGCACGATAAACGTATGGATCCACCACATCCACTTATGGAGGATCCGGGCCGTGTCGAAACCGATCCCCGTGAACGTCTTTGAAAGGGCGTACCCGACAAAGGACCACGCCCCCCAGGTGAAACCGTCCTCATTGACATTCACGTGAAGCCGCAATGCTTCAATGATGAAGCCCGTGATGATGATCGCGCCGATTCCCACCAGCACGATGGCGTCATCCGCTGTATTGTCAGGTGTTCCCCGGTAACCGAGACGATCGGGTTTTTCAATATACCGCCTATACAGGGCTATAGCGACTCCAAGCAAAACCGCGAGTCCGAATATTTCCATTGTGAGAGAGAACCAGAGATAGAATTTGCCGTGGAAAAAGGGAAGACCTATATGAAACTGCGTCGCGTCGATGGCCGCACCAAATATTAAGACAAAAAAACCAAAGAAAATCAACGCGTGCATGATGCCTGGATAGGCGTCTTTAAACGTTTTTACCTGGAAAAGTCCGTTGACAATGAGGGACTTGATCCGCTCGCCTGCATTGTCCGTCCTGTCCTCCGGTCTGCCGAGAGCCTTCCATAACTGCCACCGCTTGTAGAGGCCATAGGCAAATATGGCCATTGCAACAGCGGTGAAGGCAAAGAGAATCAGCTCAAACGGGGCATTCCAGAAGACTTCTCTTCCTTCATTTCCTACCGAATAAACATGTTCAGTTCCGTGTGCCATAATGCCTCCATTCACACCGGGATCAGGTCTCAACAGGCTTTTGCCCAGAAGAAATGTATTCAGCGGTATTCACGGGGCTTTCTGCTGATAAATCACAATACGTTGAAAGAAAAGCATCGCCGACGGCATGAACCCGAGGGCAGAGATATGGATTTATCAGAAAGCTTCATAGATACAGCTGAAATGAACATGACCAACAGCCTGTTGAGGCCTGATCCTCTTCTTGCTTAAAACGTGTGGGGGTGGATTGACATCCACCCCCATTTATTCGTTTAATTATACTACAGTATCTTCTTCGCAGCCGCTGTCAGCTCAGGAACGACTTTGAAGAGATCTTCGACGACACCGTAGTCGGCCCGCGCGAAAATAGGAGCATCCGGATCCTTGTTGATCGCCACGATGTATTTCGATGAACTCATACCGGCGAGATGCTGAATCGCTCCGGAGATACCGCATGCGATGTACAGGTTGGGGGATACGACCTTACCGGTCTGTCCAACCTGGTCGGACTGGGGTCTCCAGCCGGCATCAACCGCCGCTCTTGAAGCGCCGACGGTACCGCCGAGGAGGCTCGCCAGTTCTTCGAGAACGCCGTAACCTTCCGGACCTTTCATTCCGCGGCCGCCTGACACGATGATATCCGCTTCCGTCAGGTCGATCTTGCCGCTGGCGTCCTTCTGTACTTCGAGAACTTTTGTCTTCAACGCTCCGGCATCGAGGCCCGCGTCGAATTTTACGACTTCACCGGCCTTGCCATTTTCCACAGCGGGGAAAACATTGGGCCGCAGTGACGCCATCTGGGGAGATCCTGAAACAACAACATCGCCGAAGGCCTTCCCTGCATACATTGGCCGTGTCGCAAGGAGCTTGCCGCCGTCTATCTTGACGTCCGTACAGTCGGAGGCCATACCGGTGGCGAGCTTGCCCACCAGCCGTGATGACAGGTCTTTGCCCTGAACAGACGCGCCCAGAAGCAGGATCGCCGGATCGTTTTCTTTGACGGCCTTCGCCACCGCCGCGGCGTAAGCGTCCGTCGTATAGGGTTCCAGCGCGGCGTCTTCAGCCACGAATACTTTATCCACGCCATACTTCGCCAGTTCAGGCGCCATGCCTTCCACACCTGATCCGAGAAGGACCGCGCATACTTCATCGCCCAGTTCATCGGCGAGTTTCCGGGCGGTACTGGCAATCTCGAAACTTATCTTTCGAAGGGCTCCATCCCTATGCTCTGCTACTATCCATACACCTTTTGCCATTTGTCTTTTCCTCCATTCTTCCTCAAGTTAAATAACCTTGGCTTCTTCTCTGAGAAGTCTGATCACCTCAGCAGCCTTGGCAGCCGGATCATCCCCTTGGATGATCTTTCCAGGAGGTCTGGCAGGAGGCGGTGACATCTTCGCTACCGCCGACTTCTGATCAACGGCAAGACCGAGATCGCCTGCGTTCTTCACTTCCACCGGTTTCTTCTTCGCCTTCATGATACCGGGCAGGGACGCGTAGCGGGGCTCATTCAAACCCTTCTGTGCCGTTATGACACAGGGAAGGGATGTTTCGATAAGAAGCTGGGCGCCTTCGATCGGCTTTATCGCTTTTGCTGTTTGACCTTCGATATCCAGTTTGGTGATAACCGTCACCTGGGGCAGGCCGAGCAGCTCCGCCAGGACCGAACCGACCTGTCCGGAGTCGTCATCAATCGCTCTCATGCCGCAGAAGATAATGTCATGGGGAATATCCTTGATCGCCGCGGCGAGGGCGCTGGCCGTCGCGTAGGCATCGGCATTGTAGAGCGCCGGATCATCGATGTGAATTGCCTTCTCGGCACCCATGGCAAGAGCGGTCCTGATGGTTTCCATCGTTCTGGCCGGTCCCACCGATACGATGGTTACCTCGCCACCGAACTTTTCCTTCGTTTTGAGGGCCTCTTCCACACCAAATTCATCATAGGGACTCATGACCCATTTGATTCCCCCTTCATCAATACCTGATCCGTCCGGTTTTACCTTGATCAAGGCTTCCGTATCGGGGACCTGTTTTACACATGCTACTATGTTCACAATGACCTCCTTTCACAGATGAACAGCCGCCGCAACTCGATTTCGCAGCTCCGACCCGTTCACCGCTATAGTTTTTGTATTTTTAAAAGGTCATGGCCCCCCGCCGCCGGCGGGGGGCCACTCACAATTGCTACAGTCTGTTGTTGACGATATCATCGACAACTGACGGATCGGCCAAAGTGGTCGTGTCGCCGAGATCATCTACCTCGTTGGCCGCCACTTTCTTCAGAATCCGCCGCATGATCTTGCCGCTTCTGGTCTTGGGAAGACCGTCGGCCCACTGAATCTTTTCCGGTGTCGCAATCGGACCGATCTCACGGCGTACGTGGGCCACCAGTTCCTTCTTCAGGGCATCCGATTTTTCCACGCCCGCTTTAAGCGTAACGTAGGCGTAGATCGACTGGCCCTTCAGTTCATGGGGATAGCCGACAACCGCCGCCTCTGCCACCGCCTCATGTGCAACCAGCGCGCTCTCGACCTCCGCCGTTCCCATCCTGTGTCCCGAAACATTGATAACGTCGTCGATTCGACCGGTAATCTGGTAGTAACCGTCGGCGTCACGTCTCGCGCCGTCACCGGCGACATAGTACCCGGGGAACTGCTCGAAGTATGTTTCCTGGAACCTGGTGGGATCGCCATAAACACCCCTCATGATACCCGGCCAGGGTTTCTTCATGCAGAGGGCGCCGGAGGCCACCGTTTC
>JAFGWZ010000289.1 GCA_016936905.1 Deltaproteobacteria bacterium
ACAGAAAGTTTTGCACAATGTCGGCATATGTCATTTCGACCGAAGGGAGAAATCTATAATATCTTGATATCATTAAGATTTCTCGTCGCCATTGCTCCTCGGAATGACATAAAACAAAGATATGCAAAGCTTTCATACAGACGGCGCACTTTCACGAACGGGACGCCTCATCACTGCAATGGACGGGCTTCGTCACAGCATGTCAGGCAAGCCATGATAAAAAACGCTGATCCGTATCATCGACAGTTCCTGTACATCCAGACCGTCATACAACACGGGTGCTCACCTCGGCTATCGATCTTCCCCAAATCGTGTGAAATGTATCGCCATTTCGCGGCAGTGTCAACTATTTTTCCCGCCCCGTCACTCATACCTCACGGCTATAAGTGCCTTATTCCCCGATAGTTTCAGGGTACTGTCAAGCACATTCTTGACTTTACCGGCAAATTGCTTTAGATCAGTCGTATCGACGTATGATATCATTCCACCAGGCAAAGGAGAATCAGCGTGAGTCGTGAATCGAAGGGTCATTTGCGGTTTTGCTATACAGGGCCAGGTCTCAGACTGTTCGTGGCGGCACTCATCATGGTGCTGTGTGCCGGATGCGCGACCAAGGTAAACATCACCATGCTCCAACCTGCCCCGTATCACGAGGCATCAATAACGAAAAGAATCGCCGTCCTCCCGTTTACCGGTACCGGGGGGACTGCCTTCGCGTCGGAACTGGAGGGTCTTCTCGCCAATATCTACGTCAACGACACGCAGTATTTCACCCTGGTAGATCGAAGCGCTATCGACAAGACCATGAGCGAACTGCAACTTTCACTCAGCGGTGCCATTGATGAACGCACCGCCGCACAGGTGGGACGAATGGTCGGCGCCGAAGCGATCTATACCGGGCACATTTCCCTGTCCGAATGTACCGACACCTATTACAAGCAGAAGAGAAGGGAATGTGCCAGCCGGGAAATACTGTATGACAAGTACGGCAACCCGCACGAGGGGAATTGCGTCAGGTGGAGAACCTATTCGGTGACCTGTACCAGGCGGACGGCGCATTTCAAATGCTCACCCAAACTCATAGATGTCAGCACCGGCAGAATTCTCTACTCCCGCAATCTTGAAGGATCGGCAGAGGCGGAAGGATGCGAAGATTCAAATCCCATTCCAGGGAAAGCCGAACTCCTGGAGAAGGCCAAAGATATAACAAAAAAGCAGTTCCGCTTAGACGTGGCGCCGTCTTCCATAACAAGATCGGTAGCGCTCATGGATTCGAATACCGGCATTACGTCAAAAGAAGCGAAGGATAAACTCAAGCAGGGCATCGCCTACGCGGGCAAGGAACGAATGGATACCGCCTGTGAAATCTGGGAGGAAGCCCGGAGGCTGTCTCCGGACGCACCGTCAATCCTTTTCAACCTCGGGGTCTGCGCGGAAAGCAATGGTGACTATGAACGAGCCCTCACTCTCTATCGACTGACAGACCGTGCTCTGGGGTCTCCTGACGACGACGTCACCGCTGCCCTGAAGAGAGCGGAAACAGCACTGAAAAATCGCCAAAAGCTTCAGGAACAGCTGTCCGACCAGTAGCAAGATAATAATTCGTCAGATTTCGACAGGCTGTCGGCCAAACGAAAGTCGGGGCTCCCCGCCACACTCATGTCCATGAGAGCCTGTGTCTGAGAGGGGAGAAAGCGACGCCTCCTCCCCGGCGATTAATCTTGATTTCTGCCCTGATATTGCATATAATCCATTTCGGTTTAGTCGCAAATCGTCGGGATATCCTGCCGGGATGCGCCTTCACTCTTTCTAACCCCATGTAACAGGGTGAAAAAAGCGCCCGTCAATAATCGGAATGTGTTCATGCCGAAGTTTGTCTCGCCTTTTTCAGTCGTGACACAGTATCGCAGATAATCTCTCCCGCAGCGCCAGAGAACGAAGCTGCACTTTCATTGGTAATGTCATACCTCTACGGTCGGTGCCAGTCTCATTCGGAATGAGGCAGGGAAAATAGCAGAGCCACACCGACGATGGATCATACGCGTCGTATCGTTTCAAAGAGCCACATGAACTGAGTTCTATGGAGAAATATCACCGCGGAAGCAGTCATCACACAACGTTCGATTTTTAAACTGAAAGGGGTCATGACCATGAAAGAGCTGATCACGTATATTGCACGGTCACTTGTCGATAACCCTGATAAGGTATCGGTATTCGAAGTAGAGAGCGGGAGGACATCCATATTTGAACTGACAGTTTCAAAAGAAGACATCGGAAAGGTTATCGGGAAAGAGGGAAAAACCGCAAAGGCGATGCGGACAATTGTCAGCGCCGCGGCTTCAAAAATGCGTAAAAATTATATCCTCGAAATCATGGAATGACGGAAAAAAACGATACTGTCATTCTTATTATCCGGTGAAGAAAAGGTTCGTTTCCACGACACCTCTTACTTCATTGTTTTTCTTATTCTGGCCCTTTGTCCCCGCACTTGTTTCATCCAGTACGGGTTATCACGCAGATAGGTTTCCGCCAGGCAATTCCACTCACCGGCCTGGAGGATGTCTCCTTTGGCCAGCCACGCTTCAGCCAGATAGTAATAATTCTTACCGTTATTCGGATGGAGACTCAACGCCCGTTCAAAGACGGTGATGGCATCGTCGGTTTGACCGTTTTCCAGGAACATCTTCCCCTGTTCTATAAGCTGAAGGGAAGCGATCGCCCTTGGATCCGGCTTCATGTCCTCCGGCAATGGTTTGCCCGTCTCCACGGCCGACGTGTCCTTCGGAGGCCTTTGAATCGGACCGGGCAGTACCGAGGCACATCCTGACAGGAGAATCCAGACGACGATAAGCGCAACCCATCCTCGAAAATATACCATCATGTTCACATTCCCTCACCCCATTCCCTTACCGGTGCAATCGGCAATATTCTTCCGGTACGTGCCCCCGTAAGAATATTTCCTCCATCGGTTCTGGACACCTGCCTTTCACCGCGAGCTGCCCGCTCTGAGAACAGATCACCCGTCGCACGATACCAGGCGGTTCTCTGAACCAGCCGCCCGACGTATACTGCGGCAGCTCCCTCATGAGATCCGCCCATATGGGCAGTGCCGCCGTCGCCCCCTGAGCGTATACGGAACTTCCGTCATCATAACCGACCCACACCAGGGCCAGGATGTCCGGGGTGTATCCCACGAACCACGCATCCCTATAGTCGTTGGTCGTGCCCGTTTTTCCAGCCACCGGATAAGAAATGTTCCGCCATTTCAACGAGCGAGCTGTTCCCTCCTCAACAACGCTGAGAAGAAGAGAATTCATCATGAATGCCTTTTCCGGGGAAATGATCCGCTCAATCTTGAGATGTCTTCGTTCAAGCACCCTCCCCTTTTCATCGATGACGGCCTTCATCGAAAGGGGGTGGGGCAAGACGCCGTCGGCGGCGAACGTACAATATGCCCGCGCCAGTTCCAGAGGAATAACCTCAAACGCGCCCAATGCGAGCGCCGGCTGAGGTTTCATAGGGGTTGAAAATCTCAACGACAGGGCGGTGTTTACAATTCGTTTCAAGCCGGTCTTCATAGCACAATCGACCGTCGCGAGA
>JAFGWZ010000290.1 GCA_016936905.1 Deltaproteobacteria bacterium
ATGTTGTCGATAAAAAAACGGAAAGGATAGTGGACCTTGATGAAGTAAAGGATGATCTGCGTGCTTTTCTCAAGCAGCAAAAAGTCCGCGAGAACATCGGCCTGCATGTCGAGGAGCTGAAAAAGGATTCAAAGATCGAGCGGTATCTCGATACGGAAGCGGAACAGGACAGGTAGGCGAAGACATGGTCCACGAATGACATTGAGAACAGGGATGGAAAGTACATACGTTCTTCGTGTCTCGACAGGGGAATCGGCACAGTGTGGATCATGAAATTCTGATGAAGTGAACAGCGAGCACATTCCCCGCAACGTGTCGCGGGAAACTTCAATTTTTTTGCGGGAAATATTTGAATTGATAATTGCATTTATGATATATAGGCTCCACTGAGTGGTTTCAGGTTATTTTTTTCAGATAGAAATAATCTGAAGGGGATTAGGCACGTTTTGAAAGGAGGGAGCATGTTGGAGGAAGGTATCGTAAAGTGGTTTAATGACAAAAAGGGGTATGGGTTTATTCAACGTAACGATGGGGCAGACCTGTTCGTTCACTATTCATCGATCAACATGTCGGGATTCAGGACGCTTACGGAGGGTGAAAAGGTCGCCTTTGAAGTGGAGGAGAATGACAGAGGGTATGCCGCAAAGAATGTCATGAGGGTATAGCGAATTACCACATGGCCATGAAAGGCATCTTTTCCTGAGAAAAGATGCCTTTTTTGTCGACTTTTCGGGTTGGGCAGCCTATTCACTGGGGTGGACAGAGAGGCTCTCGTCGAAGATATGAAACAGGTGAACGGATGTGATCGTTAATCGAGCAGTGCTCTTTTCAATTCTCATGGGGCTGAATCTCGGCATTATTTTCATGACCATACCGCCGGCGCTGGACCCCTTGATGGCGCTGTATGGAGTATCCTATTATCGGATCTCACTGCTGATAAGCAGTCTCATATGGTCGCACGCGCTGATGCAGGTGCCTGCCGGGGTGATGACGGATCGCCTGGGAATCAGAGTCACGCTGATAATGTGCCTTTTCGCCATAATCATCGGCCATGTGCTGCCGATCGTACGCCCCGACCTCTTTGCGGCTATCGCCGGCCGTGTAATAGCCGGTATCGGCACCGGATTAAGCGTTGCCGCCACCATGAAGCTTGTCGCCCTGTCGGTTCCGGAAAACAGGATCGGCACTTATCAGGCGTTTTTCGGCGGATTCTTTTCCTTCGGCAGTATTCTCGCGTACGTTTGTATCCCCTTCCTTCTGTCTCTGGGGTGGCAGTCCGTCTACATAATGCCCCTTGTCATGTGTCTGCCCCTTCTGTTCATGGTGGGACTGCTCAGATTAGGTCCCCATCGTTCAACCATTTCCGTCTCACTCCATCTCAAAACGGTTCTCCGCATGCGTGAAGGATGGACCCTCGGCTTCTTCCATGCCCTCTCGTTCGGGTCGATCCTCACATTGGGAAACTGGGTTCCCGCCCTGCTGGCGGAAGTATCGGCTTCCGCCTCGGCTGTTCATTTCGCATGGGGCGGCGCGATTATAATGTTGATAAGCGGAATCGGCCGGGTATCGGGAGGGTTTGTGCTCGTTCGATGGCAGCCCTTGATGGTTGTAAGGGCGTCGATCCTTTCGCTGGCGGTAATATTTTTCGGCATGTTATTTGTAAAATCGCCGATGGTCGTGCTTTTTATGGCACTCGCCGCGGCATGGTTCGCCTCCGTCAACTTCGGAGCGCTTTTCCACGTTGCCGCCAGGGTTACGTCGACTGACTACTATGCGACACTCTTCGGTTTCATCAATTTTCTCCCCAACCTCGGAGCTGTTCTTTTCACGATAATGTTCGGGTTTGTCAAGGAGTCATCGGGATCGTTCATCGGGGGCTTCGGCGTCATGGCCCATCTCGCCGTCGCGGCCTGGTGGTGGGGCCGATCTCTTGGGTGGACAGTCGCCGATTCCCGAGCGGCATCATAAGAACACGACCACCCCCCACCAACCCCTATTTCCCATTCCCCTTTTTCTATTTTCTAATTCCCAATTTCCAATTCCCATTTCCGAATTACGAATTCCCAATTCCAAGGAATCGCGCGAGGTCGTTGTATTGAGGCGGCATCATCGGTTCCGCCATGATGCCCAGGGACGGTGTGGGAATACGGTTTGCCCCTGCTTTATGTGTCGCTTCCAGCCCCTTGGCGAAACTTTCCATCTTTTGTGCCGGGACGGCAAAACTCATTTCGCAGTCCTGAGTCCCCGCAAAGGCCTTTTCACCGCCTCCCGGAATGATGACCCGACAGGTGCCGGTCTGTATCGGCGTAATGATCTCGTAGGCGCAGTTCGCCCTGCCTGAGAATTCTGATACGATGGGGTTGCCGTCTTCCCATTGGACTCCCTGAATGCATCGTGCTATCTGGAAGGGCATTCCATAGATAATGATAACATCGGGGTCGAAATCGGCACGATCCATGGTGGCCATAACCACCGTGCGGGCCGCGCCTGATGGGAATTGGGGCATCGCGTTCTGCAGGACGACTCCCGCCTCGGGTGTCGCCGTGTAGAGCGGGCATGCGATTCTCCCGTCCATTTCGGGGCTTCTCGGACCGCCGAAACCGAAGAGAGACATTCCGACGGGGCACCCCCAGTCACGTTCATGAAAGGCGATTTTCCAGCCGAAGCGCCGTGTCAGGGCTATCCCCTGGCAGAGGGCCATCCGGTGCCCGAACGTTTCCGTCGGGACCCGTGCCTTTGAAATGCTTTCCTCCCGGTCCATGACCTTGACCGCCACCGGCTGTGATAGCGGGCGGACATACCTGTCTATCGCTGCGTACAGTTCTTGGAGCATTGTCGGGACCTCCCGTGTAAAATTGAATGACGCTTACTTGTACCATTGTAACCGTGAAAGTTCAATGCAAAGCCGACGGCCTTATCCCGTCCCCTGTAAGCGGTGAAACGTCGCGGGTTTCACGGAAGGGCAGGAAAGGATTGACAAACGGGCGGGTTGATACTAAAAGACAACATCGAACTGAATCGTTACATTGTGCATCAACGCGACGAGTTCAGCAGTAAAAAGCACGGGAGAATCAAAAAAGTGCCCCAGGCCACTGACATTTGGAAATGGTGTCCATGAAAGAAAATAAACAGTTGCTTCATCAACTTGTTGAAGAAGTGCAGGGGCTTCGCCGCAAGATCGGGGAACTGAAAGAATCGCGGATTACCAGTGTCTTTCAGGAACGCCTCTACAAGATCCTGGATGAAGGCCTGCAGGCTGGGTTTTATATCGTTCAGAACGGAACGTTCAGGTTTGTGAACGATCACGCGGCAAAGTA
>JAFGWZ010000291.1 GCA_016936905.1 Deltaproteobacteria bacterium
CACCACCTTCTTCACGGGGCATCCCATGTTGATATCAATACTGTCCGCTCCTTCCCCTGTAACAATCCGCCCCGCCTCGGCAAGAGTGGCCGGATCGGCCCCGAAAATCTGGACCCCCAGCGGCCTGTCGTCGTCGGACGATGCGAGGTATCGTTGAGTCTTCTTCGTGTTTCGCATGAGTCCGTTGGCACTGATCATCTCGGTAAAGCACCAGCCGCATCCGAATCTCCGTGCTATGGTCCTGAAGGGAAAATCGGTAATTCCCGCCATAGGTGCCAGAAATACATTATTCTTCAATGTCAAATCGCCGATTTTCATATCCGCTGCTGCTGTCCTTTTTCACGTATCCTTTACTATCGAAGTTTTTATGTTACAAGGAAAATCCCGAAAAAGCCAAAATGATAAATGAAATCTTGATGTGGATCTTTTTTAAGGCTAAGGACGAAAGGCTCAGGGCAATTTCAGGCTCAAGGCGCAGGGCCGAAGGCTAAAGGGGAAAACGGTGTTAAATGTACCTGCACTACAAGAGGCCTGTATAATGTTCTTACATTCCTCGAATGTCATTCCCGCGGAAGCGGGAATCTAATAATTACAACGAGTCATAGATTCCCAATCACGTTGGGAATGACAAAAAAGTTGGTCATGTAAACTTTTCAGCACGTCGAGAGCTTGTCCTGGCAAATCGGGGAAATGCTGAGAGGAACGTAACAGACATGTGTTTTTCAACAGCCTTTCAAGGTCTGACATCTTTTATTCGGATACATCCCCTTTCGGTATATCCCCGGAAAGAGTTCGATCGATAAGTGTCTTGTTATAGGCAGAAACAATATCTCTACGAGACAGAATCCCTATTATTTTCCGAGGATTATTTTGATCAACAACCGGAATTTGTTCTATATTTTTAAATCCTATTTTTTTCATGGCGGCAGCCAGATTTTCATTTTCAGTCACAGTTATCACGTTCGATGTTGCGAGTTCTTTTACGACCACAAGTTCTTCCAGACCTTCTTCAAATAATATTTCTTTATAATCCTCAATAGTTATGATTCCAGCGAGCAACCCTTCTCTGTTCAGTACGGGGAACCCTACATGCTTGCTCGAGAGGGTGAATTCAAGCAATTCCTTCAGCGTCATATTGTCCGATACCGTTTCCACTTCCCTTGTCATAACATCTCCCACGAGAATGGACCTCAGGATATCAACTTCTTCACTGCGATGGATATCGATACCCCGCCGAACGAGCCTCATGGTATAGATTGATTCCCTGGTAAAAGCGCTGGATAGAAACATGCTGATTGAAACGGCGGTCATCAGCGGCAGAATGAGGGTGTAATTTCTCGTCATCTCGAAGAGAAGGATAATGGCAGTAATCGGCCCTCGCACTGTCGCAGCAAAAAACGCCCCCATCCCAACGACGGCATAGGCACCGGAGGTTTCTGCAACGGAAGACGCCGTGATTTCCGGGAAAAAACTGTGAATAATAATTCCGAAGGCTCCCCCCAGAACGGAGCCGATGAAAAGTGACGGAGCGAAGACTCCACCACTGCCACCACTTCCTAATGTTAGCGACGTGGCAACGATCTTCAGTATAACCAGCATTATAAGGGTAAAAAGGCCTAATTCCCCGGCAAGCGCCAGATCGACTCCGCCCCTTTCAATAAAGATGCCCCCGATCCCGTAACTCCCGCCATAACCCACACCATAGACTTCAAAATAAAAGAAGCCGATGATACCGACAAGCAGGCCACCGAGAGCCGGTTTTACGTATTCCGGGATTTTGAACCTTTTGAACCAATCCTCACATTTGTAAAAAAACCTTATAAAACAAAGAGAGGTCATGGCGGCAATAACACCGAGTACCATATAGGGAATTATTTCCCAGTAGCTCGTCATGCTGTAGGAAGGAATGACGAACGACGGATTCTTTCCCAGGAAATGATGGGCAATAAAGTCTGCCGTAACCGACGCAACGACGATGAATCCGAGATTCGGCGCCATGAATCGCCGCTGGACTACCTCCATTACAAAAAAAACACCGCCGAGTGGTGCGTTAAAGGTTGCAGAGATACCACCGGCGGCACCGCAGAGGAGGAGCGTTTTCACCCACTCATCGGGCAGTTTGAACCACTGTCCGACGGTCGACCCGAAAGAAGCTCCAATCTGTACGATAGGACCCTCACGACCTACCGAACCGCCGCTACCGATACATATGGAGGACGCCAGGAGCTTGACCAGGGACACCCGGGGCCGTATACGGCCCTTTTTGACGGCAACGGCTTCCATCACTTCCGAAGGCCCCTCCCCTTTTGCTTCTTTCGCAAAAAAATAAATGATGTATCCGACGAGCAGACCTCCGATCGCCGGGGGCAGGACGACGTAAAACCGGCCCAGGAAACTGAACGCTTCAGAACCGAAACCGAAGAAGCCGAAGTTGAAACTCTTGATAAGCCATCTGAAAAAAACGGCTCCCAAACCTGCTATGATACCCACCAATATCGACAGCACAAAACAACGGACTACCTCAGAAGAAAACAGCCAGACGTGAAGCAGCTTCCATTGCTTTTTCATATAAAAAATAGAATTCGAGTTTTTATTGTCTTCCATAGCCCTCCCGCTATTCGACAACATTTGTATTAATTAAACCGATTAGTTGCACATTCATATCCCTGCACATTGACTTTTGCAAGGAAAAACACACGGCACAAACAATCACCTTCAAAGGTTTTTCCTTAATACATTATTCAGGAAAATGAACTGTCAATGGACACAATGAAGTGAGATTCGATTCAAGCGCGGCCTTTGCTTTGCATAATCAAGTCTGGACAGCAAAAACGTTTTTCCATCATACTTATTGTCCCGGGCAGCCCAGTGATCTCCGCTCCTCCATAATCCGCGAAGCTTTATGAAGTTCATCAATCGTATTGATCCCCATCACTTCCATAGAGTCATCAATGAGAAAAGCGTTTACCTGAAAACTCATCTGCCGGGCTGTCTCGACTATATCCGTCAAATAATATTCCTTTTGAACATTATCATTCCCGATCCGGGATACAGCGTCGAAGAGAAACCGGCAATTCACACAATAGATGCCTGAGTTGATCTCCTTGATTTTTTTTTCATCATCGGTGGCATCACGATCCTCTACGATTTTCAGGACGGCACTGTCATTCTCTTTGACAATTCTGCCGTATCCCGACGGGGCGTCCAGCATCGTCGTCAACACCGTCACCACGGCCCTGCTTCTGCGATGGTCCGTAACCAGCGATTCAACGGTCTGCCGGGTCAGCAGGGGAACATCTCCGCAGAGAATCAGGACGTCGCCGGCAAAATCACTAAGGACGTCTTTCGCCTGAAGGACGGCGTGGCCGGTTCCCAGTTGTTCCCGCTGCAGTACATAGACCAGATCATCACCGCTCAGCGCCTCCTTGATGACCTCGGCCTGATGGCCCACCACCAGCACGATCGGGCTGGAACCTACTTTTCTGGCCAGATCGACGGAATAGTACACCATCGGTTCACCGCATACCCGGTGAAGGACTTTCGCCAGATCGGAACGCATACGGGTCCCCTTGCCGGCGGCCAGGATTATCGTTGCCAGGCTCATTTCACTCCCGTTGATCGGGTCCTTTTCACTGTAGAGCATCCTTGCGGCGTTCCTCCCTGCCTTCATCTATTTTGCTTTGTCCCCACCCGGGGGGACAACGACCAGCACTTCCTTTATGGATTTCATATCGGCATCTTCGATAATGAATAGATTGTTGTTATATTTATATATTTCATTCCTCCCGGGAATCTTTCCCATGTGAAAGAGGAGAAAGCCGCCTAACGTTTCATAATCTCCGTCGGGCAGCCTGTCCCGGAGGACAGCCTGAACATGTTCGATCTTCGCCTGGGCATTGAACAGGTACCTGCCCGGCGCCAGCTTCCGGAAGCTGCTTTCCGAATCAACATATTCATCATCGATTTCCCCGACAATCTCCTCCATGATGTCTTCGATGGTGACGATCCCGACGGCCCCCCCGTATTCATCAACGATAACGGCCATATGGTCACCCCTTTTCTGGAGTTCCAGAAGGAGTTCGTCCGTCGGCTTCGTTTCAGGCACGTAGATGATATTTTCCCGCAGGCAGTCCGCCACGGAAGAATTTTCCGTGAGCGAGGCAAACCGCCGCGCCCGTCCATGGCAGATATCCAGCAGGTCAAATGATTGGAGAATGCCGATAATATTATACACCTGGTCACGATAGACGGGAATGCGGGAATGACCCCGGTCGGTCACGGTGCGAACGGCATCCCGCACCGCTGTTTCTGAGGAAAGAACGGTCACATTTGACAGGGGAACCATGACATCTTCCGCCGTTAACTCCGTAAAATCGAAAATCCGATGTATCATTTCACGTTCAGATGTCATGATATCGCTTTTTTCCCCTCTTTTCTGAAGAAGAAACTCCAGCCCTGTCTTTGTTATATAGGGGGCATAGTAGGGCTTCTGTTCCTGAGAAAAGACATTCAAAGCCCCCTTTGATATTCTTGATACGATGAACACGATGGGATAAAGGATGAAAGATGCCGACCAGAGAAACCATGAAATTCTAATTGCTACAGCCTCAGGGTTCTGGCGGAAAATACTTTTCGGAACCAGTTCTCCCATAATGAGAAGAAGGGGAATCATGACGATGATGGACACCAACTCGCCTATTGCTGTACCGAACATTGCAATGAACATCGATGTGGCAAGCGCCGTATTGGTGACGACACAGATATTGGTCCCCGTCAGAGTAGTTGACAGAAACCACTCAGGTCTCTCAAGAAGGCTCAGGGCAATCTGCGCCGCCCGTGAACCGGATTTGGCCCTGCTGCGGATCTTGTTTATGTCCGAAGCAACGAAAGCGAGCTCTCCGCCGGAAAACAGGCCCTGAAGAAACAGGAATAGTATAATGAGTGAATAGGTTGCCCCGCTATTCACGGTCCGGCCCCTCTTTTCTCTTCATTCTGACTTTCATGATTCTCGTCTTGCTCACTCTTTCAACCTTGAAGGTAATGTCACCGAAATCGACGGCATCTCCCCGCAAGGGCAGCTTTCCGAAGAGATGGAAAACGAACCCTCCTAAGGTGTCAAACTCTTCAAGCGACACGGCGGTGCCTGCGAGTTCATTGAATTCCTCGATATCCATAGCCCCCGAAATCATCAACGATCCGTCGCTTATTTTCTGATATGGCTTCTTCTGCCCATCATCTTCATCATAGATATCCTCTACAATGCTCTCCATGACGTCGCTGACGGTAACAAGCCCCTCGATACCGCCGTACTCGTCGACCACAAAAGCCATCTGGGTCCTTCTCCCCTTGAAGTCCCTCAAGATGCTGTCAACGCTTCGTTCAAGGGGGACGAAATACGGTTTTCTGAGCAGGTGCCCCGTCTTTCCCTCCATTCGTCCATTGGAAATTTCTTCAAGCAGGTCCCTGGTATGAAGAACGCCGACAATATCGTCTTTATCGGTTCGGTATATGGGAATGCGGGAGTATCGCGCCTCAAGCACTTCCTGAACCATCTGCTCTATGCTCATTGATACGGGAAGACAGAACATATCCACCCGGGGCGTCATGATGTCGGATACCGGTGTATCCGCGAGCTTGAAAACCCGGTGGATCAGAGCCTTCTGAGATTCTTCCAAGGCGCCTTCTTCATGCCCAACATCAACAAGGGCCTTGAACTCGTCTTCCGTCAGAGTCGTTCCTTCAGCAACGATGGCCCGTCCGAAGATATACACGAAAAGATCGGATATCTTCTCAAGGCCCCACACGACGGGACGGGCGATAGCGGCAAAAAAAGTCAGCGGAATTGAGACGGTATTGGAAAATCGTATGGGGTAATTAACGGCAAACGTTTTCGGGATTGCTTCGCCGACAATAAGCAACGTGACGGTTGTCACGGCAATAGAAACCCATTTCCCCTCGATGCCGAAAAATACAATAAAAATGGATGTGGTAAGGGCTGAGATGGTGATATTTACCGATTCGTTACCCACAAGGACTGTGGTCAGAAGCCGCCTGGGATACGACAGAAGCCTGCTTATATAAGGGTAAAAAAGATTTTTATCCTCTTTCATTTTATAGAGATGGAGCTCTGTCAGAGAAAACAGAGAAGCTTCCGATCCGGAAAACAGGCCAGACAGAAAGAGGAGGACACACACGAATATAATTTTAAAGGTGATATCTTGTTCCAAGAGTATCCTATCTCAAATCATTGAAATGTTTGGAAATGATTTTTATACGCTACATGTATTTCGCTGAAAAGTCAACTGCTCAAGAAGCAAAAGGCGAAGGGCGAAGGCTAAGGGGAAAAATTCTCAAATGATTTGTCCGTGCTGCTTTGCGTTGAAATGAAGCAAACGAACGAAGGTGTGACCCCTCGATTTTGCCCCTGAGCCGATCATGGCGGAAAGTAGTTTGACGAATATCACGTTTTTGGTTATAGATTAGAATTTACGTCACAAATAATTTCTGGAACATGGAATCTGAAGACAACACCCCGACAAGGAGGAACGAAAATGGTCAAGGTCCTTTTGATCGGCAACGGTGCACGAGAACACGCGATAGCCGAAGCAATCATAAGATCACAGCATAAGCCGGCGCTGTTCTCCTTCATGAAGTCGAATAACCCGGCAATCGCGGAACTGTCATCGGCAGTACGCCTCGGGTCATACGGCAATCTGAACGATATCAACACATTCGCCAGTGAAAACGGCATCGATTTCGCCGTGATCGGGCCTGAAGACCCTCTCAACAACGGAGTTGTCGACTCGCTGAAGCGTATCAGCATTCCCGCGGTGGGTCCGACGAAACAACTGGCACAACTGGAAACGTCCAAGTCATTTACAAGAAATCTGCTGAGCAAGTATGTCATTCCGGGAAACCCCCAGTACAGGATCTTTACATCCATGGAAGGAATCAAGGATTTCATCGACGGCCTCGACGGCGTTGTGGTCAAACCGGACGGCCTCACCGGCGGGAAAGGCGTCCTCGTGCAGGGGGATCATTTCGAAACGAAAGGGGAAGCCCTCGAACATTGCCGTGAAATCCTTCGTGAACACTCGGTGGTTATCGTCGACGAAAAACTGGAAGGGGAGGAATTTTCTCTCCAGTGCCTTTCCGACGGAACAACCGTCGTGGCAACGCCGCCGGTTCAGGACCATAAGCGCCGATTCGTCGACGACAAGGGACCGAACACGGGTGGAATGGGATCATATTCATCTGAGGATCATTCGCTGCCCTTCATGACCGTCGCCGATGTGGCGGAAGGCTTGGCGATAACACAGAAAGTAGCTGAGGCACTCTACCGGGAAACCGGCGAATATTACAAAGGGGTCATGTACGGCGGCTTCATCATCACAAAAAGCGGGGTAAAGCTTCTCGAGTACAATGCCCGGTTCGGCGACCCCGAGGCAATGAACATCCTCCCGCTTCTGAAAACCGATTTTGTCGATATATGCAAGGCTATCATCAATGGAACACTGAATCAACTCGACGTGGAATTCGAAAAGAAGGCGACCGTATGTAAATATATCGTACCGAAAGGATACGGTCTGCCGGCGGATCATCCGGACGCTCAATCAATGTCGGCAAAAATCGATGTTGATGACGTACAAGAGGCGCGGCTGTATTACGCGTCGGTTGACAAAAAAGATGACGGGTTATATATGACGAAGTCTCGCGCCATCGGCGTGGTCGGCATCTCCGACGACCTTGAATCTGCTGAACGGATAGCGGAACGTGCGGTATCGGCGATTCATGGACCGGTTGACCATCGTCCTGATATCGGAACAAAACGGCTCATACAGAGAAGGATCGATCATATGAAAAAAATACGGGGATAACGTACACAGGCGGGACAGGCCGACGTTCTCCACCGTAAGGATATTGCTGTGAGGAGTGTGAGAATGGAAAACCGGATCAAACGCGTTCTTATCAGTGTCACCGATAAGAAGGGAGTCATCGATTTCGCAAAGGACCTACAGACATTTGGAGTGGAAATTCTCTCCACGGGAGGCACGGCCGCCCAATTGAGAGACAGCGGCGTTGCTGTCACCGATGTTTCCGATTACACGGGATTCCCCGAAATGATGGATGGGCGGCTGAAGACGCTTCACCCTAAAATTCACGGCGGTATCCTTGCCCTGCGAGACAAGGAGGAGCATAGAAAGGCCCTTACAGCGCATGGCATCGGCCTTATCGACATGGTGGTCATCAATCTTTATCGATTCGAAGACACGGTGGCTCGCGAAGGATGCACCCTGGAAGAAGCCATCGAAAACATCGACATCGGCGGACCCACCATGCTGCGGGCGGCGGCCAAGAATCATAGGTTCGTCACCGTCGTCACCGATCCCGACGATTACCCCGCCGTTATCGACGAAATGAAAAAAACGGGGGGCGCGATTTCCGAGGAGACCAACTTCGTCCTTGCCGTTAAAACATTCCAGCTTACGGCGCGGTACGACGGAGCGATCTCGAATTATCTCGGCACGATGCTGCCCGGAGGAACGAGAGAATTCCCCGAGACGTTCACCATGCAGTTTGTCAAGGCGCAGGAGCTCCGCTACGGCGAGAATCCTCACCAGAAAGCGGCCTTCTACCGGGAACGGGGGATAACGATCCCTTCGATTTCGACGGCCCGGCAGATTCAGGGGAAAGAACTGTCCTACAACAACATCATGGACAGCGACGCAGCGTGGCTCATGGCATCCGATTTTAACCTGCCGACGGCGGTGATCATGAAGCACTCAAACCCCTGCGGCAGCGCCACGTCCGAAAGTTCTCTCGTCGATGCCTATCGCAAGGCGCTCGAAACCGACCCCGTGTCGGCGTTCGGAGGCATCGTCGCCTTTAACAGGCCCGTGGATAAAGGGACGGCGGAAGAACTGGCAAAAATCTTCCTGGAAGTTATCATCGCCCCGGGATTCGATGACGACGCGCTGACGGTTCTCGAAACGAAAAAGAATCTCCGGCTTTTGGAAATCCCTCTCAAAGAGGGAACCGCCGCCGATTACGACTACCGAAGGATCGCCGGCGGATTGCTTATACAGGAACGTGACAAGATCGAGGAAGACATAAGAAACACGGAAGTAGTCACCAAACGGGCTCCCACCGGCGACGAATACCAGGCGCTGGCGTTTGCGTGGCACGTGGTAAAGCACGTAAAGTCCAACGCCATTGTCCTGGCGACAAAAGATCAGCTCGTCGGGGTGGGGGCGGGACAGATGAGCAGGGTCGATTCGGTCAGGATCGCCACCATGAAGGCGAATCTGCCGACGAAAGGAACGGTTCTCGCTTCTGACGCATTCTTCCCGTTCCGCGACGGCGTCGATATGGCGGCGGAAGCGGGAGTGACGGCGATCATACAGCCCGGCGGGTCGATCCGGGGCGACGGAGCGATAAAGGCGGCGGACGAACACGGCATTGCCATGATCTTCACGGGGAAGCGGCATTTCAGGCACTAATAAGAGAAAAGTTTCATGTTTCATGTTTCATGTTTAATGATAAAGGCTATAAATCAACACTACGATCGAGGAAACGATTCATGAAAAAGGCACAAAGCCCGGTTGTAAGCATCGTCATGGGAAGCGATTCGGATCTTCGCATTATGAAAGAGGCAGCATATGTCCTGGAATCATTCGACGTGCACTGCGAGGTCGTGCTCGCGTCGGCCCACCGGTCGCCCGACCGGACCTCGTCATTCGCAAAGAACGCCGCGGGCAGAGGAATCAAGGTCATCATTGCCGGGGCCGGGGCGGCGGCCCACCTCGCCGGTGTCATCGCGTCGCAGACCACGGTGCCGGTTATCGGCGTTCCCATAAACGCCACACCGCTAAACGGCATGGACGCCCTGCTTTCGACCGTCCAGATGCCGGCGGGTGTGCCCGTAGCCGCAATGGCCCTCGATTCGGCGGGAGCAAAAAATGCGGCGCTGCTGGCGGTG
>JAFGWZ010000292.1 GCA_016936905.1 Deltaproteobacteria bacterium
ACGGCGTCATCATACTGTTCCGCGATCTGACGGAGGCCAAAAGATCAGAGGAAATGATGCGGAGAATGGATCGGCTGACGTCACTCGGCGAGTTGTCGGCAGGACTGGCCCACGAGATCAGAAACCCCTTGGCCAGCATTACGCTGAATGTTCAGATGCTGTCCAAGATGCTCATCATGGATGACAGGATGCGCTCCATCGTGAACGACACACTGACCGGCATTACTAGAATCAAGCGATTGATAAAGGGTATTCATGATTTCGCAAAGCCCGGTTTTCCGGCGCTGCGGAGCGGTTGTATCGACGACGTCATCATCGATTCGGTAACCCTTCTCGACTCCCAGTTGAAAAAGAAAAAAATCGATATCTACATTGACCTTGCAGAAACGGTATCGCCGGTCATCTTTGATCCCCTGAAAATCCAGCAGGTATTCATCAATATTCTCATTAACGCCATGGATGCCCTGCCCTCAGGGGGTATGATAAGAATAACCAGCATGCTTGAACACCGGTCGCCGGACAACAGCGGCCTCCTGGCGGTTTCGGTATCCGATACGGGGAGCGGGATACCTCGGGAAAATATTCCCAAAATATTCGATCCCTTCTTTACGACAAAACCGGAAGGGACCGGGC
This sequence comes from Deltaproteobacteria bacterium, assembly GCA_016936905.1. GTDB lineage: Bacteria > Desulfobacterota > Syntrophia > Syntrophales > UBA6807 > DSDU01. The sequence goes on from JAFGWZ010000292.1 coordinate 634, forward strand.
TGGGCCTTTCCATAACCCATAAAATTCTCGAACAGCACGGAGCGACCATCGATATAGAAAGTAGCATTGGACAGGGAACAACCTTTATTATGAGATTTCCCGTAGACGGGAAGGCGGAGGGCCATGTACCGTTACAAGATACTGATCGTCGATGATGACAAACTGCTGCAGAATTCGCTTACGGCAATTCTTTCGGACAATTACGATGTGCTCGTTGCGGGAACCGGGGAAGACGCCGTCGCCCTGCTGAGGGACACGCCGGTTGATCTCGTCCTCCTGGACATCCGACTGCCCGGTATCGACGGAATTGAAACATTGCGGGCGATCCAGAAGCGGGATGAAGATTTTCTCGTCGTCATGATGACCGCCTATGAGGACATCGCCACGGTGGTCACGTCCATGAAAATGGGCGCCCATGACTACCTCGTCAAACCGCTTGACATTGATGAACTGGAAATAATAATCGAGCGGGCGCTCACCACGCTCAAGCTGAAGAAAGAAGTGGAGGAACTCCGCAGGCAGTGCCGAGCCGAGTTCCATATTGATAATGTCATCGGTGAAAGCAGGGGAATGAAAGACGCCCTCGAACAGGTGGGGAAAGTCGCCCGGAGTTACGATACGACCGTTCTGATCGAGGGTGAGACGGGAACCGGCAAGGAAGTCATCGCCAGGGCGATTCACTACCAGAGCATCAGGATCGGCAAGCCCTTCATCAGCATCAACTGCGGGGCCATAAGCAGGGATCTGGTGGAAAGCGAGCTTTTCGGTTATGAAAAAGGAACGTTCACCGGCGGCCTTCACGACGGGAAAAAGGGGAAGATCGAACTGGCCCATGAAGGATCGCTCTTTCTCGATGAAATCAGCGAGCTCATTCCGTCGGCACAGGTGAAACTGCTCCGTTTCCTGGAAAACAAGGATTTCTACCCTGTCGGCGGAACGGAAAAAAAGAAAGTGGACGTGCGGGTCATCGCCGCGACCAACATAAGCCTTGAAAAAGCGATCGCGGCGGGCAGCTTCCGGGAAGACCTGTTTTACCGGATGAACATCATAAGGATCTATCTGCCGCCGCTGCGGGAACGACGGGAAGACATCATCCCTCTCGTCCTCTTTTACATGAACATGTTCAACCTGCAATGCGGCAAGAATTTCCAGAGCCTGTCAAAAAGCGCTGAAAAAATGCTGCTCGGCCACCGCTGGGCGGGAAACGTGAGAGAGCTCAGGAACACCATCGAACGAATCATGATCATGGAGGACGATTCTGAAATACGGGCGCGGCACCTGGCGTTCCTGAATGATAAAGGAAATGCGCAGGTTCATCCCCGCACGCTCGATATTTCGATTCCTCCCGTGGGCATCAATCTGGAAGAGCTTAACAGGAACCTCATCATCGAGGCTCTGAAACAGGCCGGCGGCAATAAGACTGAGGCCGCCCGGCTGCTCGGCATGTCCCGCCCCACCATAATCTACCGCATCAATAAATTCGGCATCGAGGTGTAAATCGGGCATCGTCCGGAAACTGGGAATCCTGCAACCATGAGCGGTCGCAGCAGGGAAAACGGCGGATACCGGAAAGATTGTCAGCCCGATCCCGAAAAAGAATTGCCCTGCGCGGTGGCAGGGCAATTCGGAAAAAGTGTTATGGCCGGATATTTTCAATCTTACTTCGGCAGTGTGAAGCGCCACGCGCAGAACCACTCGTCGGGATGGTCATCGGGCGGACACCCGATACACTCCGTCTTAATTCTCGAATCAATGCTTTCGGCAAAATAACTGTACTCCACTAGACCCGCGGACTTGCAGGGATAATCATCCAGGCCTCTCCGCTTGCGTGCGGACTGGACTCGGCAATCGTTCATCTGAAACACGACAGAATTGGGGCCCTCATCTATAATCGACTGCACGTTGATAAACGCGTACATTCTGAACCGCAGAGCCTTTTTCAATCCTTCAAGGCCCGCGTGTTCCGGTAAATTCAAAAATCTTTTTATGGACCATGCCTCTATGGGGGAAAAATCCGTCCATGCCGAATCGTTGCAGCGTTTGGCATCAAACATATCCCGGCTCTTTTCGACGGCCTGGAACCATATTCCGTCATTGGCAATCCAATTGACACCGAGGTTATTCATCAACGCAAGGAGTCGGTCCTGCGGCATCTCCAGAAGGGGTTTGGGAATTCCGTTCACCAGCTCAAAACCGAAAAACTTGGACATCCTGTTCATCTGCACACTGTAGCTGTCGCTTAAGGCCGTTTCCATAATTTCAAGGGCTTTCTTCATTCCAACCTGATGTTCCACCTCTCTGAACCATATCGTATAATGCACGAAAATCCGATGAAACATATCCAACACAAAACGAGCCATCTGTTCCTGATTGAGATCTTCAGGTCTTTCAATTTCGTGTACCATATTCCCTCCTCATCTTTAATAGTATTAAAAAAATAGATCAGTCGGTGATCTATTTTTTTGCTTCAACACGACAGCAGGCTTCGCCCCCGGATGCGGGATTTCCTCCCACATTTTTTTAAAGCCTTGCCATCAGGTTGATAACTGTCTCATCCGAGTATCTAAAGGAAAAGTATGCCGTCTTTTACTTCAGACGTCACTCCGAGATTCTCCGCATAAAGCCGGGCAAAACTTGCTTTCACGTGATGCTATCGGCGCAACAGGCAAAATCCCGGCAAATCTTTTATACATGCTAATGATGATTGGAACGATTTTAACTATTATGATTCCCGAAGGTTACACCCCCCATTTTCACCTCAGGGACACTTTCTCCCGGGGTTTCTTCTACCTATCCCGTTGATTGCCGTTAACGAAACAACCCCAGTTTGTGTCGAACCATATCATAAAAAAGGGGGAATTTATAGGACAAAAAAGGGAAATTACATCGCCTCATATTGTCAGGTTCGGAAACATCCCACATATCCGAACCACCGGCAGGAGCGCAAACAGTATCCTTTCGAAAATCGGTAGGCGATATTGGAAACTGAGAAATGAACACGTTGCTCTGTCGCAATAACAGCCATTGCGAAAGCGGCCATCTCTGACGGAACATTGGAACGGTGAGGTTAAGACAATTATGATAATTTGACGTTCAACATTTCCTCTATTCAAGGTGTCCGGTTAAAACGGAGGCTACTTCAATTATTAATTCCAGCCTCGGCAATATAATGGGGGGCAGGTTTACATATCGGCATTCAGGACAGATCAAGGAGAGGTAACAGGGTAGTGAACGGGTTACCGGAGTAATGCCCGCCCCCAAAGTGAAACTCTATTCTTCAGCGATGAGGATCGAATCTTTAACCCTCACGCACGTTACGCGCTGAATGTAAGCGTCGTCCCGGACATGTTGAGAAGAAAGTTTTCGGGCATCTCCTTTTCCATGTGCATAATCGCTTTTCTTCCCGTGCAGTGACAGGGAATGACGTACGTCGGGTTTATTTTCTTCAGTTCCTCTGTTGTCCTGCCGATTATCGGTTCGAACATCGGACCGGACAGATGAAATCCTCCCATTACCACATAGACATCGCTTATTCCGGTAACTTCTTGAGCGTGGGTGACGGTGTTGACAATACCCGAGTGGGCGCAGCCTGACAGGACAACAAGACCCCTCCCCTTTACCTGCATGGCTATGGCGGTATCGTCCTCAATGGGATCCCATGCTTCAACACCTTCTTTTTCAAAGAAGGCGATCGGAAATCCCTTTTCAAAATCGGTCTTCCGCTTGATTTCTCCCAGGAAGAGCACATCTCCGTCTAGGAGGGGGTACGGGTCCGCCGTTTCGATCACTTTGACCCCTGCCTTCTCAACTTCCGATTTTGTGAATTTCGGGAAATGCGCCTTCAGGGTTTCTCCGAACCTAAGGTACCGGTTCTGCTTGAAGGCTCGCGGATGGACAACGAGTTCGATCCCCTTCTTCCCGATCATCTTGACGATCTCGTGAAACCCTCCGAAATGGTCCATATGTCCGTGGGAAAGGGCCATCTGTTCAATCGCTTTCGGATCCACATTGAGAAGTCGAGCGTTATAGGCTGCCCCCTCTTCTGAAAATCCAAAATCGAAAAGCAAGGTGCGTGTTCGTCCATCCTTTGTCGTTTTTACAATAGCGGAGTACCCATGTTCCGCCTGTATCGAGTTGTTGAGCTGTCCGCCGGCCAGAGCGGATGCCCGTCTGATAATTTCGTTATTGTCCATTGCGGTGATTTCGATGTAGTTGTCCTGTAAGGTCAGAATTTCAACCCTGTCGAGTGCATTCGGTGTGATGTTTTGCGACATGATGTTACCCCCTTTCTTGAAGGCTATCTAATGGTTAATTATCCCGCCTGCCAGGCGGGATAATCTAAGGAATATTTATTACTCCGTTATACCTGACTTCTGCAGGCATACGCGCCATCCCCGTTTACACAGAAGGGTATTCACCCTGCACCTTTCACCTGATATGTTTTTCCTTTTACGATGGCTTAGCCTCCGACAGTTGTTCCCCCAGGGCGAGGCGGCAGATGTCGGAAATCATGTAATTTGACATTCCCGCATCACGGACCATCGAGTTAAGCGTGGCGAAACACATGGGACAGAGATACACCATTGCTTCCGCTTCGTGATCCTTTGCGTCCTTGATATTTTTTTCTCTAAAGGGCGCAAAATCCTTTCCTCTCGGGAAAAGCTTCAGGTTCGGTCCCGCAACCTCTACACCGCAGCAGATGGCATTGATGCCGTCGTACTTCCGCTGAACCCGTTCAACCCCGATAAGTTCAAAGATTTCATCGAGAAAATGCTCTTTTTCCGGCGAATACCGGGAAGCGCACGGCCTTTGATATGCTACCTTCATGTTCAGCTTTGTAATTTTATCCTGATGGTCTCTCAAATAATCCCTCAGGTATTCGAAGAAGTGAACGGGGCGGAAGGGAAGCTCGATGCCGTATTCCGGGGCCATTCCCTTCACAGCCGCATAGCAGTCATCGTGGATGAAGACAATTTCTTCGGCACCCGATTTTGCCAGATTATCCACCATGGCCTGCATTCGGTCACGCATGATCGATTCATCTCCCATGTGGGCAAAGAGAACATTGCAGAAATAGTGCCGCCCCTTGAGAAGTGTCACGTCATCAAAAAGCTGTCCCTCGATTGCCCACGGCATATTGCCGCCTATGACGCACGCCGACATAACCGTTGGTTTTTTCTCGACGGGCCGCGGTTCACCATCGGAGGCGAATCGTCCGGCCATTTTCGCTTTCAGTTCGGGATCGGTAAAGTCGCCGAGTTCCTCGATCTTCTGTATGATCAGATCGAAGGGACGGGCGTCGGTCGGGCAATACTCATTGCAGGCGATACAGGTGACACAGTCATACAACCATTTTGAATCCTCTCCCTTGACCAGCCGTTCGAACGCTTTCGCACCGCTCTCCTTGTCAAAATCGAGGTAATAGCATCGGGCGAGACATTCGCCGCAAAAATCACATCTGTCTTCGTGGAACATACATAACCTCCTGTTTTCAGTGTTTCCGGTTTATAATAAAATTTCTCAGGGCCCTATGAAATGTCATGGCTGCCAAAAGGGCACAGTGTTCGTGATCTTTCGGCATGCCTTCCAAGTGCTCGAGAATTGAGCCCTGGTTGATTTTCAGACAGTCACGGATCGCCTTTCCTTGAGACATCTTGCTCGCGGCGCCGCATGCCGCAATAGTGAAGACGCACCCATCGGTTATAAATGTAACTTCTTTGATTTTTCCATTTCCTGCACGAAGAAACATTTCGACGGTATCTCCTCAGGTGCCGGTTATCTTCGCATAACCGTCAGGTTTGGTCATGATACCGTAGTTTATCGGATTAACCCCGTAATCAATTACTTTTTCCGAATAAAGCTTTTTCGCCTCTTCATAGACCATTCCCAGCATCGTTTCTACTATCGTATCGGCATCTTCCATGGTCCCGTCCTAATGATCGCATATATTTTCGCCCAGTTGCAGGCTGCCGTTGAGATAATTTTCGACGATACTCTGTGGGGTATCGGATGGCGCGCCTATCAGCACTCGAATCCCCTTCTCTTCAAACAGCCCCTGCGCACGCTGCCCCATGCCTCCGGCGAGAATAACATCTGTTTTTCTTTCATGAAGCCAGGTGGGAAGTAAACCGGGCTCGTGGGGAGGAGCGGTAACGCTTTCAGTATGGAGAATTTTTTTATTTTCTACATCGATGTCGAAAAACACGAAGGTTTCGCAATGGCCGAAGTGAGGACTGAGGCGGTCCTGAACGACAGGCACCGCTATTCTCAAGGCAGTATCCGATTTATTCACGTCGGGGACATTCTTTGATAAAGGTTTCTCCTTTTCTTTTATATCCAGGATGGGTTCGACGGCCTTCTCGAAGGACTGCGCGGCCGCTGTTTTCGAATAATGGTAGACAAAAGGCTTTCCCATGTCCGACGCTTCAACAATCATCGGCTCGATGGGAATGCTTCCCAGGAAGGGTACGTTCATCTGTTTTGCCATCGTTTCACCGCCGCCCTTCTTGAAGATATCTACGATGTTTCCGCAGTGCGGACAGACGAGACCGCTCATGTTTTCGATAACGCCTAAAACGGGAACATTGACCTGTCTGCAGAAATTGATGCATTTCCGCACATCGTTGGTCGAGAGATCCTGTGGGGTGGTCACAATAATCGCGCCGTCACTGTCAGGAATCAGCTGGGCAACTGAAAGCGGCTCGTCGCCCGTTCCCGGGGGAAAATCGATGACCAGATAATCAAGCTCGCCCCAATTCACCTCTGAGAGAAGCTGCTTGATCACATTCATTTTCATCGGCCCTCTCCAGATCACTGCATCATCCTGATTCGGAAGCAGAAATCCTATGGACATTACCTTGATTCCTTCGACAAAGTTCACGGGAAGGATCGACGTACCATCGGATGAGGGTCGTGCATTTCCGAGATTGAGCAGTGTGGGAATACTGGGGCCGTGGAAGTCTGTGTCCAGAATCCCGACCTTTTTGCCGTTCATCGCGAGCGCAACGGCGACATTGACGGCGACGGTGCTCTTGCCGACGCCGCCTTTTCCTGACAGGACCATGATCTTATGTTTGATCTGCCCCATGCGATGTGTGAGATTTTCGCTCTGGGTATATTGTTCAAGTCTCTCATCAGTTTTTTCGTTGTTTGAATTTTCTTCCTTACCCATTATTTTAATCCCCTTTCAATTGATGCTCGTTTGTATTGTGTATTATTCTTTTATCGTGATTTCTTATTGCATGGTAGAGAATTCTCTCTCCCTGTTTTTTTTTCCGGATCAACTTTTGATCCAGTAATTCTTCTACGTACTTGATGACTTCGTTTCGATGGAGATCCAATCCGCCCGATATGTCGTCGATCGAACAGGGGCGGAGGACCAGCATATCTAAAACATCATCACGGGTCCGCTTGAATTCGCCGAGACGATGAACTTTTGAATAATCGGCTATTATCTCACACCGTGGTCCCAGGAACCGGGCAATATCTTCCAATGTATCCTGCTTGACAAGGTCTACAAAATCTTCTGCCGGAGTTCTCACGGCGGTGTTGAGCTGTATTACATCCGGCACGATTCGATCAATCCAGGTTTTGATTTTCACCAATTCGCTTTCGCCATCAGTGACGCCTTTTATCAGAAAAACTTCAAGCCAGATAGGCCCGTCAAACTGTTCGCGGAGCTCAATGAGTCCCCGGATCATTTTATCGAATGAAATCACCTGGTGGGGTCTATTCACATATAAAAAAGTCTCCGCATCCCCCCCGTCAAGTGAAGGAATAATCAGGTCGGCATCCAGAACCGAATTTCGAACCTCATCAATCCAGAAAAGCGAACCGTTTGTTAAAACGGCCACCGGGATATCGGTGATACCTTTGATACCCTGTATAATATCCCGCACACGACTGTGTAATGTCGGTTCTCCTGATCCTGACAGCGTTATGTAATCGGGGCGCGGAATTCCCTGTAATTTTGTCCGAACGCCGTCAATGATATCATCGACGGGGGAATATTCCTTTAAATCAATGGTCTTATTGGTCGTCCTGCCCAGTTGACAGTAAACACAATCATAGGTACACGTCTTGAAAGGAACGAAATCTATTCCCAGGGACCTGCCGAGCCTCCGCGACGGTACCGGGCCAAAAGTAAATTTCTTTTTCTTTATCTTCTCAGTCATGCTGCTATGTTATTCTTCGCATGGTCTTACTTTACAGGGCGTTTCACGGCCACAGCAGGGAGATTCCTTTCCGCACCGTGTAGTTGCGGCATCGTTCCCGTAATCCAGCCTCGATCCCCGGAGTATAAAACCGCCGCCCAAGCCTATCAATCGTTCCGCTTTTCCTCCGCACTCGGGACATGAGTCAATCGGGTCTTCGGTTATTTTCTGAAACGTTTCAAAGGTTTGTCCGCACTTTTTACAGCGGTACTCATAGGTCGGCATCCCTGCTTTCCTCACAAACAATCTTCAAGAAATTTATTGGTGATATCATTAAGAAAAGATTATTTGTATACAACCTCTCGATTCAAAAAATTATTGCGTTTTTCCGTTTTTCAGAACCAGGTCGCCCACGTGACAGCCGATTTTATCGGCGATAACGGGACACTTTGCCTGGAGCAGAAAAAAAATATTTTCAGATTCATCGCTCAGCGATTCATAATTGCCCTGTCCCTTTGCAAGGATGATATCCGCGTTATGGTAATAATCCAGGAATTCTTCGGAACAGGATTTGAGGACAACACCGGGAAAGTCCGCACCGTTGTCAATGACTTTTACGATATCGGTCATTCCGACGAATCGCGCGTCTTCCATCGTCGCGTCATTTATGATGGGCTTTCCCCTGACAGCATAGGTTATGTCGATATCCATTTCTCTTACAATCATGTTGACCAATATCTTATCCAGCACAATCTCGCCAGCATTATCGCCGATATAGAGAAGCGTTCCTGAGTCCTTAATGGCTCGTTCAAAAGTAGAAGGGTCGAAAAAATCCGAGTTCTTGCTTGAAAAACTTTGAAAAATCTCCTGTATGTCGGTCCACTGCCGTTCCGGTCCCATGTCGATCAGATTTCCCGTTCCTGCAAGCCGCAGGGCATCGACAAAGGGTTCATCGGACTCATTAACGAGTCTGACAAGATCTTCTTCGATCTCCATCACCTGGCTGTTATGAAATGTTTTGATTTCATTGTAAGGGTCACAATTACCCGTTATCTCCCTGATCGTGGAGTGAATCAACCAGCCGATTTGCGGGGGCGTGATATCCGGTGATACATTCAGCAACGCATTCATTATGGCGTTTAATACATCCTGTTGCTCATGGTCGTCCGCGCCGGAGATTCTGCTTGCCTCCAGGGCCTGCCTGAGAAAGCAGGGAAAACAGTCTAACGATATTTTCAATATGGACTCCTGTCGCAGTCAGTGCTTACCCGAGGGCATAAATAACGTTTCGCCAGACGGTCTTTATGTCTTTGGAAACGGCACCTCCTGTGTATTCTACGACACTGGTTTTCATAATCTGCGCCTTGGTTATGGCGTTATCATAGCGGACTCGACCGGCGACCCTGACCCCGCGTTGTTTCGCGTCGGTTTCGATCTCCTCCGTAACCTCGGGGTTTAAATCCCATTTGTTGACACATACGAGAGCGGGAATACGAAAATGGGCTGTCAGTTCCGCCACCCGCGCGAGATCATGTTTCCCTGAAAGTGTCGGCTCTGTTACGATCAATACGAGATCGGAACCTGTGACCGAGGCAATGACCGGACATCCGATACCCGGCGAGCCGTCAACGATAATGTAGTCAAGACCATCGCGCTCCGCTATTTTCTTCGCCTCACGACGAACAATCGTGACAAGCTTTCCCGAATTGCCTTCTGCAAAGCCGAGACGGGCATGTACCATGTATCCATAGTTCGTTGTCGATGTGTACCATTCACCGTTAACCGCATCTTCAAATGCGATTGCTTCGGCGGGACAAACGCGAAGGCAGACGCCGCAACCCTCGCAGAAAATGGGGTTTATCTGTGGAGTTTGAGCATCTTTGCCGTCTGTTGAAACGGGATAGTGAATGGCATCGAAACGGCATTCTTCGATACATCGATCGCAGGCGACACACTCATCATCGAGGATTCTGGCCTTCTTCCCGCCGCTGAAATCTTCGCGATATTCAATACGAGGGTTGAGAACAAGATGCAGGTCCGCCGCGTCGACATCGCAATCAGCCAGGACCTTTTTATCGGCAAGTGCCGCGAACGACGCGACGATACTGGTTTTCCCGGTTCCGCCTTTTCCGCTTATTACAACGATTTCTTTCATGGGTGCGTTCTCATTTCAGATCATTTTCTTCTCGGTTCATTTTCGTAGCGGTCCAAAATGCGTTCCCAGCAGGATTTAAATAATGCCCCGTAGTCGGGCAACGCATGAACAATCATTTCTCCCCGTGAGTAAGCTTCGGCAATCTTTCTGTCATCGGGAATCTCCAGGACAACCTCGATACCATCTCGCTCGCAGTAGTTCTTAACATCGTCATTTCCGATATCACACCGGTTGATGGCAACGGCAAAGGGAATCTGCAGCGCCCGCACCATTCCAACGGCGAGCTCCAGGTCGTTGAGGCCGAAAGGGGTCGGTTCAGTCGCGAGAAGAACGAAGTCAGCGTCTTTCACCGCTTCGATGACCGGACAGGATGTTCCCGGAGGTGCATCAAGAATGATTACATCCGAGGCATTGGCGGTTTTTTTGACACCGCCGATAACTGCCGGTGACATTAACTCTCCGATATTGAGAAGTCCCTGGACAAAGGCAATGCCATCGCTTTTCCCCTTTTCTATTATACCGACCTCACGGGGAACCTCGATGATTGCCTCCTCGGGGCAGAACATTTTGCACGCACCGCAACCGTGACAGAGTTCGGGGAAGATGAGGACGGAATCTTTTACGACGATAATGGCGCTGTACTCGCAAACCTCCCCACAGATGCCGCATGCCGTGCATTTCTCTTTGATGACTTCCGGCTTCAATACGGTAACAGGGGCTGACGATTCTATTTTCGGTTTCATGAAGATATGACAATTCGGTTCTTCCACATCGCAATCCAGCAGTTGCACCGTTTTTCCCATATCGTCAAGAATGAGAGCGAGGTTAGTCGCTATCGTTGTCTTTCCCGTTCCGCCCTTTCCGCTCGCGATCGCTACGTTCAATATTCCAGCTCCTTTCAGGCTATCGATTCGTCTCCACCGCTCTCTACTTCTGCTTGTCAACCCTGTCTATCTGCTTTTTGACGTCCTCGAGCTGCTCCCTTAACATACGGGCCTGCTCCTTGAGAGCGGCGAGTTCTTCTTGCTTTGAAAGTTCACCCTTTTGAGGCTGGTATCCCGGGCCACCTGCCGGTGCCATGCCCACACCTCGGCCACCGCCCATGCCTTGACCCATACCTCGACCGCCGCCCATGCCACGACCGCCACCCATACCTTGGCCGCCGCCCATGCCCATGCCACGTCCGCCGCCCATACCTTGGCCGCCGCCCATACCGCGTCCGCCAGCCATGCCTTGACCCGTGCCACGGCCCACGCCACCGCCCATGCCAAAGTGACTTTCCACATTCGGCTGGTTTGTCGCGGCGAAAGCACCCGATTTGAATTGTTCGGCCGCCTGTCGTACCGTTCCTGTAACACCGACAATAATCTGAATACCGGCGGCACCGAAAACATTAAACGCATTGGGACCGCAGTTTCCGGTCAGTACAAATTTGACATCACGTTCCGCGATGAGCCGGGCGGATTGAATGCCCGCTCCCCCCCCCGCGGAGACGTTCGGATTTTCTACAGCCTCGTATGACATCGTATCAGTATCGACAATGATATAGTACGATGCCCGACCGAAACGGGCCTCGACCGGGGAATCCATTGTTGATCCGGTAGCTGTAATTGCTATTTTCATTTTTTCTCCTTTCGTGCACGGTTCCCCTTTCACCGTTTTCTGCCTTTGAGCACACCGTCTGGTGTGTGTGAAGAGTTCCCCTGCACTGGTTTCACGAATTCACACCCTTTTTGGAAAGCCTTTTATTCTCATAGATCACAATATAAGCATTCATTCCTGGATATCAAATACGGTCCTGCAAAAAGCTTTCTCGTGAAAAGAGCGCTGGGAAGAGAGGACTCTTTACCAGCGCTCTCCTCCCCTTGTTTTTAGGTGGCTGTTTCTCCTTCCAGTTCGGCCAAGCGTTTTTTCACACCTTCAAGGGCGTCCTCGAGATACTCTGCTTCATATTTCAACTCGTTGAGTTCGTCTTCTTTCGACAACCCCTGTTGGTATGGCGGATAATAGGGCGCGGCATACTGCATCCCGTAGGATACACCACCCCCAAGGGGGGGATACCCGTACGCAGGGCGTTGCCATCCGGGCAAACCGGTCGCGTAGAACCAGTTTCGGCGGCCTCGTCCGCCTCCACGACCCATTCCCCATCCTCTGCCGAAGCCTCTACCAAACCCTCTGCCAAAAGCAGAATTGGCAAAACCCGGGGCTTGATATCCCGCGCAATAACCTGCTGCTCTCCCTGTCATAGATCCCCAACCGAGAGGACCAGTTCCATCTCCACCTGGCATGTGACATACCTCCTTATATACTGATAGTATAATTAGTGTCCATCCGGAAACGATAACTCGTTAAAATATTTGATAAACGGAGCATTTTTCACTTGCATTTTTCAATGAGTTTTGG
>JAFGWZ010000293.1 GCA_016936905.1 Deltaproteobacteria bacterium
CGGTATCTCGCTGATGAGCTGTCCGTAATGCTTCACCGCCAGTGATTCCACCCAGATTGCCGTTTTCAGCATCATCTTCCTCCCCATGATGCGGGAGAAAAATCCGAAGCAGAATCCGACGATCCAGAACATCCATCGTAATGGGCTCGGTTTCCAGCCATACTCGTACAGCTTCACCTGGAAGTCCTGGTAGTGAGTCATCTCGTTACACATGGCGGCGACGAGCTGGCGGTTCAATTCCGACCGCTCCTTCGTGAGCTGAAATTTATAGATATTCTGGGCCATCAGTTCAAGGGTATGAAGGGTGTGCAGTCCCTTTTTTATTTTCTTCAGCTGTTCAGGGGGTATTCCGTCACCTCGATCCTTGAAATCGCTCATGACCATCTGGGGGCGTACGATCTCACTATGCTGTTCCATCGTTTAGACCTCCTCCCGGTTACAATTACTCTGTTATGACCAGCAGGCATGGTTCGGCATGCCATTAAAAGGGCACGGGACGCTACAGCTTTTTCCTCAGTTCCTGCGCGGCTATCTGAATAGGGTCCCATGCTCCGCCGAATGGTGGGGAATAGGCGAGGTCGATATAACCGATCTCATCAATGTTCATCCCTGACCAGAGACAGGCGGAGAGAGTATTGATTTTGGTCACAGCCCCCCCCTCTCCGACAGCTTGCGCGCCAAGTAGTTTTCCTGTTGACTTATTAGCCACCATTTTCAGACCGAGTTTTTTCCCCTTGCTCATTGACCGGGCCGACGGCGTTCCCCAGATAATCGTGCTCACGGGGTGAAATCCGAACTGTTCGGCTTCCCATTCATCAATACCGCTCTTGGCAACCTCAAGATCGAACACCTTGAAGGACTGGGCACCAACGATACCGGGAAATGTCATTGCATGTCCGCCAATGTTGGCACCGGCAACCCTTCCCTGTTTATTCGCAATGTCACCTAACGGCATGTGAACCCACTGCTGTTTTATCCGGTGATACACACCACAGCAATCGCCGACAGCATAGATTTCTTCCCGGGAGGTACGCTGGGAATAATCGACCATGATGGCGCCGGTGTTACCGATCTTCAGACCGACCTGTTCGGCAAGCAATGTATTCGCTTTTACCCCCATTGCAATGATAATGATATCCGTATCCATCTCGCCATCATTGGTAAGCAGTCGGAGACCCGGTTTGTTTTTCCTTTTTTCGATCGCAACGGGCATTTTATGCGGTATGAAGATAACGTCGTTTTCGGTAAGTGTTTTCAGGACAATTTTCGAGAACTCATCATCCCATTGTTTGATCGGAAGATCTCCCCTGTAGACAACGCTGGTTTCGAGGCCCAAATTTCTCATGGCCTCGCACATCTCCATGGCAATAAAACCGGCTCCCAGAATTATCGCCTTGCGACATTTATCACTTCCACACTGTTGCTCTTTTATATAGGTTTTTATATTGATACCGTCTCTGAGATCCTTGAGCTTAAAAACGCCTTCTTCGTGTACTCCCGGTATTTCGGGCAAAAAAACTTTTGATCCCGTGGCCATAACAAGTACATCGTAAGGAAGATGTTTTCCATTATCTAATCGAACCGTTCCCTTTTCTGAATCAATTTCCTCAACACCGGTTCTCGTTTTCACCGTCACGCCTGTTTTTTCGAACGTCTCAGGTGTTCTGGCAATCAGCATTTTCTCATCTTTGATTACATCGCCGATGTAATATGTCATCGGTCAGGCTGCGTACGAAATAAATTCTCCCTTTTCGATCATCGTTATATCCAGGGACGGATCCCTCCGCTTCGCCTCCGCAGCACTTGACGGGCCTCCCGCACCGCCACCGACGATAACCACCTTTCTGCTCATGTATTCCCTTCCTTCCCACGAAATGTTAATTCACCGGCATTCTTCTCTATGGTTCTGTTTTTCCGTTTATGTCTTCTATCGCGTATTCACTGTCTTGTCAGGTCCGATCATATCAGTGTCGTCATGCTAACAAAAATATTGATACGCTGCAATCTGAAACCAAAAGGTTCATGACCGAAGCCACGATATTCCAAGATGTGCATCCATAATGTCATCAGGATAAGAACGGTTACATGGCCACGAGGCATAAATTAGAATTTGGAAATGATTAGACAATATGTTAAGCGAACTTAGATCAGGCATTGCGAATCCATGAGGTGCCGCACTGTGTGTTCATGTCACGGTTCGTTAGTATTCAAGAGCAGAGAGGAAGGAAATCATGCGAGAATATGAGGAACAAAGAAAGGGTTTACACGATCGAAGAATCAAAAAACCAAGAAGGATCGTTGATCAGGCATTGGCATGCACGGAGTGTGAACTATGCATGGATCACTGCACCACCTATAAACTAACAGGAGAACTTATGTTTTCTCCACTGCTCCGTCTTCAAACCGCGGTGAAGATTTTTGAGGGGGAAGAGGTGACGCCGCTCATGCTGGAGAGCATGTATAATTGCCCAAAATGTATGCAGTGCGAATCGGTGTGCCCCCTCGAAATCGATGTCACCCATATAGTCCACCGGGCCAGAGAGGAACTCGTCAGGCGGGACCTCGCTCCTACCGATAGACACAACGCAGTAATCGAGGGTATCATGCAGCGAGGAAACGCGGTGAATGGTGAACCGTCAACACGCCTGGACTGGCTTCCTGAAGAATTTGTACAACGTGAATCCGATACGCTCCTGTTTCTTGGGTGCCTTCCATCATACCTGGTAAAAAATGCCGCATCTTCAACATATACCGTATTAAAAAAACTGGGGCTCGACTTCATGATTCTTGAAGACGAAGGATGCTGCGGTACTTACATTTATGAATCCGGAAAAACCGATCTTGCCGCAGAGTATTTCCAGCAGAATGTAGAACGATTCAAATCCCTTGGAATCAAGAGAATCATCGCTCCCTGCTGTGGTTGTCACAAATGTTTTAAATATTTCTATTCGGATGTCCTCGGCGAAACAGATTTTACCGTGCATCATGCCGTCGAGACAATCTACGATCTTCTCAAAGAAAAACCGGACCTTTTGAAAAAGGTTGAAAAAACAATTGCCTATCATGACCCATGTCGAATAGGACGGGGTGAGGGGCTTTATGAAGAAGCACGGAAGATTCTGAAACGGTGCGTAACCGACCTGGAAGAAATTCAACGGAACAGAGAAGACGGGCTGTGCTGTGGAGCCGGGGCAGGCATCAGATCCGTCTACCGGGACCTGTCAATGGAAATTGCAGCCGACCTTCTGCAGTCAATACCAACGAAGCACGTTGTCAGTTCCTGTCCCTTTTGTGTCTTTAATCTGGGATTTGCATCCAAGAAAAAGGACTTAGGAAAGCAGCTGACGTATATTACCAGGATTGTGGAAGAGTCACTTCCGTAATGATGGATTTAGGAACCGGCCGGTTCCCGTTTTCGTATCAGGATGATAATAAAGGCAGCAACGATCATACAAAGGCAAAGAATCTGCCCCATTGTCAGCGTCCCCATTATCAAACCTAATTGCGGGTCCGGTTCTCTATAGAATTCAATAAAAAAGCGGACCGTCCCGTAACCGATCAGGTAGAGAGAAAAGAGAAATCCGTCAAAATATTTT
This sequence comes from Deltaproteobacteria bacterium, assembly GCA_016936905.1. GTDB lineage: Bacteria > Desulfobacterota > Syntrophia > Syntrophales > UBA6807 > DSDU01. Next base: position 3,597 of record JAFGWZ010000293.1, read on the forward strand.
TTCCCGCGAAGGCTCCACAGGATGATAAAGAGGAAAATGCCCTCGAAAAATGCCTCGTAGAGCTGCGACGGATGATGAAGCCGAAGGACCGGGTCCAGGGGAAAATACATTCCCCAGGGAACATCGGTCACCCGACCGTACAGCTCGCCGTTGATAAAATTGCCTATCCTTCCGAAGGTATACCCGAGAGGGATGGCGGCCGAGAAAAGATCGGCGAAGCGCCAGAACCGGATCGACTGTTTCCTGCAAAATATAATGGAGGCAATCAAAACACCAATAGCGCCCCCGTGATAGGACATGCCGCTGATCCCAACATATCGAAACCCGTCGGACAGATCAAAAGGAAAAATGATTTCGAGCGGATGGTTCAGATAATAGCCGGGATTATAGAACACGACATAGCCGAGGCGGGCGCCGATGAGGAGGCCAAGAATAGCCCAGACAAAATAATCCTGTATCAGTTCTTTCGAATACTCGTAGTTTTCATGTTTGATGCGGTAGGTGACGAGAAAATAGGTAACCCCGAAGGCTACCAGGTACATGAGGCCGTAGTATCGAAGCTGAAAGGATCCTATCTCAATGATGGTGGGGCTGATATGGTATGGAATATGCTGCCAGAATTCAATCAATCGATCACTATCCATATGTTTTCTCGACTGTCGGGCCGCAGGACGGAGATGACAACCGGACCAACTGCCTGTCAGAAGTTCCCTGTTCCCTCATCCGGCTCCACGTTATCATATGAGTCGGTTAAAGATAGCTTTTATGCCGGCATCCAGCCGGATCTTCTCTACGACGCTCAGGTAAAGCATGACGAGGCGGAACATGAATCACCGCAACCGCCGCCGGATCGTGCCGGTTTCGATATCTTTTTCTCCGCTTTGTTCTCGCCGCACTCGGGGCACTCCACCGACGTATCCTCGCTGCTCGAGAAAACGATCATTTCGAATTCATGACCGCAGTTTTTGCACATGTATTCAAAAATGGGCACTGTATAATTCCTCCTGATTCTTGAGATCGCAGTGTCCGGATATCATCATTACCTGTTGCGCCGCGAGCAATCTTTAGTAAGATTGCCCCTTCAGGTCGTCCACATATAATCCGGCCGAATGGGCGGCAACGGCGCCGTCACCGCACGCGGTAACAACCTGCCGGAGCGATTTTTGCGTGCAGTCACCGCAGGCGAACAGGCTTTCCTCCGACGATCTCATTTCACTGTCGACGATAATATAACCATCTTTATTACAGTTTACAAGCTCCGAGAAAAGCTTCGTATTGGGCAGCAGCCCGATGAACAGAAAAACGCCGTCAACGGAGAGTTCCGTCGCCTCATCGGATTTCAGGTTCCGTACCTTCAATCCCGTCACGCCGTTGTCGCCGAGTATTTCCTCAACCACGGAATCCCAGACAAAGCTGATCTTCTCGGTGGCAAAGGCCCGCTCCTGGAGGATACCTGTCGCTCGGAGACGATCCCTGCGATGGATCAACTTGACCATTTTTGCAAACTTTGTCAGGTAGATAGCTTCGGTAACCGCAGTATCGCCGCCGCCGACCACGGCTACCTCCCTGTTGCGGTAAAACGGCGCGTCGCAGGTGGCACAGAAAGAAACACCCCTGCCGATCAGGCGGTCTTCGCCGGGCACACCGAGGTGTCTCCATTCGGCGCCGGTCGATACGATGACCGACAGTGCCTCGTATTCTCCCCTGTCGGTGGTAACCGTCCACACGGTAATATCACCCCGCCGGCCTTTCCGCAACGATGTGACGTGCTCTGTTTTGATTTCCAATCCGAATGAAAGGGCCTGCTGCCTGAACCGGTCGATCAGCTCCATTCCGGTTATGCCGGGAAGGCCGGGATAGTTTTCTAACATATCCGTCATCGTGATCTGGCTGACCGTGGTACTCCCTTCTACCAGCATGGCCTTCATGCGTGCCCGGGAAGCGTAAATCCCCGCCGTCAGACCGCCGGGACCACCGCCGATGATGATAACGTCATAGACATTTTCCGGAATTGTTCTTTCTGTCATTGTATTTCCTCCTGAATGGAAAATTGGAACAGTCTTATGCCGCTATTTAAGCAAAAATTCATTTGAGCGGTCTTCATTACTAAGGCGCAAGGCAAAGGGCTCAGGGCAAAAGGTTAAGAATAAATTTTCATCCATTACAGCCTGCTGAATTTCGCAATACCTCGCCCTAAGGATTCTTTCACCCCTTAATGCAGCCCACCGCCCTCAGCCGGGCCACCTTTTTGGAAAGACCGGCGTTGTGCACAATGTCCACAACCGAATCGACATCCTTGTACGCCTCGGGAATCTCTTCCTGAAGTGTCCCCTTTCCCGTTGCCATGACGATGACGTGACGATCGGCCATTTCACGGACAATCGACCGTCCCCTGCTCGCCTTTTTCGCCTGGGAGCGGCTCATGACACGGCCCGCGCCATGACAGGTACTGCCGAACGTTTCATGAAACGCTTTTTCTGTTCCCACCAGGACGTATGATCCCGTTCCCATGTCCCCGGGAATCAGGACTGGCTGTCCCACGGCACGATACCGGTCGGGAAGGGCACGGTGCCCCGGCGGCAGCGCCCGGGTAGCCCCCTTGCGGTGGACGCAGACCTTTTTTTTCTTCCCGTCAATGACGAATTCTTCGATCTTCGCGATATTGTGGCAGACGTCATATACGAGACGCATTCCCATATCGCGGGGAGATTTCCTAAGAGTCCGTTCAAATGTCTCCCTGGTCCAGTGCATGAGCATCTGTCGATTCGCCCACGCATAGTTGGCGGCGCACGCCATAGCGGCCAGGTACCGCCTCCCCGCATCCGAGGCGAGATAGGCGCAGGCAAGCTGGCGGTCCGGCAACTGAAAGTCCAATTTTGCCATGGTCTTTACCATACGGGCGAGGTAATCGTCACATACCTGATATCCCAACCCTCGTGAACCGCTGTGGATCACCACAGCAACCTGATTCAGCTCCAGCCCGAAGGCCCGGGCGGCCGTCTCGTCGAATATCTCCTCGACAACCTCTATCTCAAGAAAATGGTTCCCCGAACCGAGGGTCCCCAGTTGCTGCTTCCCCCGATCGAGCGCCCGATCGCTTACCAGATCGGGGTCGGCACCCTCCATGACACCTCTATCTTCGGTGGTCTCCAGGTCACCGGCTTCTCCGAATCCACGGGCTACCGCCCAGGATGCTCCCTCGCGGAGAACCTTTTTCTCTTCGCTCACGGAAAGTTTCAGGCTTCCCTTAGACCCGACACCGGTGGGAATGTTCTGAAAAAGTGCCGTCACCAGGTCATGAAGTCGGTCTTTGATATCGCCGAAGAACAGGCGGGTCGCCATCAGCCTGACGCCGCAGTTGATGTCATAACCGACGCCGCCCGGAGAAATGACCCCCTCGTTAAGATCGAAGGCGGCGACGCCTCCGATAGGAAACCCGTATCCCCAGTGCATGTCGGGCATCGCCATGGAATATTTGAGAATACCCGGGAGGTGGGCCACGTTGGCCACCTGTTTCGGGCTCTGGTCCGTGCCGATGTTGCCGAGCATTTTGTCGCTGGTGTAGATCATCCCCGGCACGCGCATTCCCCCCACCGACGGAATCCTCCAGCGATAATCGTCAATCTTTTCAAGACGGATGTCAGACATCACAGATAACCCGGCCGCGCCACCCCCGGCTGGTCTGATCCACCCGGAGCATATGATACGTAACAGCTTTTATTTCCATTATAATCCTGTGTTTTGACGAATCAAACAGATCTCCCACCGCCGTTCCGGCCACATGGCTGCCGGTGAAGGTGTCCAGGCAAACATCTTTAACCAGCAACCCATCCCCGTTATACAATGCGAGCATTTCTCGGAGAAAGTTGACCAGGAGGTCTTCCCGGTCCGATCCCTCAATCTCGAAGGAACGGGTCACGACTCTTTTCACACAGCTCATGTCCGTCATGGAATCGAAGAGGGCGAAGGCGGCATTGACAAAAAGCTCTCGTTCATCAATGCCATAAATTTCCAGCCCCAGATCCGCCGTATGGTCAAAGACCGCATATCGCGGCTGTCCCTTCCGTGTGTCCCGTCCCATGGTATTCACGCCACCGTGCGTCTATTCTTCCTCTTCCCCGCCCTGATCAATATCGAGGACATCGCCGCCGACGTTCTCATTCTCGTCGCTGTCCCTTTCAGCCCTGGCAACACCGACAAGTTTTTCTCCTTCGTCGAGATAGATAAGCCTCACACCCTGGGTGCTCCGATGCAGCAATGAGATTTCACCGACCTGCAGCCTGATGATCTTGCCGCTGTTGCTGATCAGGATGACATCTTCATTGCCCACCACCTGTCTGATCCCGGTGACAAATCCGACCTTGGGAACTGTTCTTAAATTGATGATCCCCTTGCCTCCGCGGCTCTGTTTCC
>JAFGWZ010000294.1 GCA_016936905.1 Deltaproteobacteria bacterium
AAAATACGTTTCACAAAATCGTCTTCCTTTGTCCCCATCCCCATTTTGCCGCGGCCGCCCCGGCGCTGGCTTCGATAGAGCGTCACGGGATTCCGTTTTATGTAGCCGTGGTGGGATACGGTGACAACCATATCCTCTTCCACGATGAGGTCCTCTATATTGATCTCGGCGCTCGTCAGGACGATCTCTGTCCTTCTCGGGTCCCCGTAACGTTTACGACACTCTTCAAGTTCTTCAATGATGATCTCCAGAACCTTCCAGGGATCATCAAGAATACCCTGCAATTCAGAAACCAGGAGGACGACCTGAGCGTGCTCTTCCCTGATCTTCGACTGCTCCAGGCCGGTCAACCGCTGCAGCCGCATGTCGAGAATGGCCTTCGCCTGTATTTCACTTAACGCGAATTGTTCACAGAGCGCATCGGATGCCTCCTGCGGGCTTCTGGATGCCTTGATCGTCGCGATAACCTCATCGATATTGCCGAGCGCGATGATCAGGCCTTCCAGAATGTGCAGCCGTTCCCGTGCCTTTTTCAGGTCAAAGATCGTTCTTCTCGTGATAACTTCTTTTCTGAAGTCGACGAATCGCTGGAGGTATTGTTTAAGGTTCATTACCCGTGGCTGGCCGTCATCGATTGCCAGCATGATGATGCCGAACGAGTTCTCCATCTGGGTATGTTTATAGAGCTGGTTCAACACGACTCCGGCGACTTCGTCTTTCTTCAGATCGATGACGATCCTCATGCCGTCGCGATCCGATTCGTCACGAAGGTCCGAAATGCCGGTAATCTTTTTGTCTTTCACCAGATCTGCCATCTTTTCAATAAGATTCGCCTTGTTCACCAGGTAGGGAAGTTCCGTAATGATGATGCTCTCACGGTCGCTCCTAGCGTTCCTCTCTATCAACGAACGGGCCCTGAGTCGAATGATGCCCCTGCCCGTTTTGTATGCCGAAATAATTCCTTCTCTCCCGTTGATGAACCCAGCCGTCGGAAAATCCGGCCCTTTGATATGCTGCATAAGCCCTTCCGTGGTAATCTCGGGGTCGCGAATCAGCGCTGTTACCCCGTCGACGAGTTCTCCAAGATTGTGGGGAGGGATGTTGGTGCTCAGTCCGACGGCGATGCCCGACGATCCGTTCAGGAGCAGCAGGGGGATCTTTGATGGAAGCACAGACGGTTCCACCAGCGAATCATCGTAATTGGGGAGGAAATCCACCGTCTCCTTATCCAAATCGGCAAGGACGTCCTCACAGATTCGGGCCATCCGAATCTCCGTGTACCTCATTGCCGCGGCGGAATCCCCGTCGATCGACCCGAAGTTTCCCTGCCCGTCGACCAGGGGATACCTCATATTGAAATCCTGAGCCATTCTGACGACGGTGTCATACGCGGCGGTATCGCCGTGGGGATGGTATTTACCGATAATATCTCCGACGATCCTCGCCGACTTCTTATACGGCCTGTTCCAACGGTTGCCTAGTTCCGACATGGCATACAGCGCCCGCCGATGCACCGGTTTCAATCCGTCTCGCACATCGGGAATAGCCCGCCCGATGATGACGCTCATGGCATAGTCCATATAGGACTTTTTCATCTCTTCTTCAATGCTGACGGGGATATTCCGCTGATACAACTGTTCCATTCCTTATGTATCCTCCTCAATCATAAACCTCTCATCAAGCGAGCGTCGCAACCTGAAACGGGAAAAACGAAAGAAAAGTGCCAGGTGACTGGATCGAACGAATGAGAGGGTATGTATGCCTGACTTATATATCCAAATTTGAAACGTAGAGGGCATTTTCAAAGATGAAATCTCTCCTCGGCTCTACCTGGTCTCCCATGAGCTTTGTGAAAATTTCATCGGCGGCGATGGCATCTTCCACCTTGACCTGGAGAAGCGTTCTCCGTTCCGGATCCATCGTCGTTTCCCACAACTGTTCAGGATTCATCTCACCAAGACCTTTATACCGCTGAATGGTCATTCCCTTTTTACCTGTTTCTATCACATAATCGATAAGGGAAGACATTGTTTCGAACAGACGCGGCTCTCCGTTGTCGCCGGTCTTCTCCGCAACGACGTATGGCGGCTCCCCCAGAACCTCCAGCTGTTTCAGCAGCTCCTTGACCTCGGAAAATATCGGGAGATTAAAAATATCCTTGTCATGATAGACCGTTCTCTGGCGGCCATTCCTGTTGACGGTGAAAAACAGTTTGTATCCTCCATGTTCCTCATCACGCTCCACCCTGTATGAATCGATGATGTTTCCCAGTGCCATGGCAAGCCGTCCGGCTATCTTTAGCAGCCGTGCTTCGTCCGTAAAATCTGCAGGTGAAAAAACAGGATCCACCGCGAGCATCCTCACCACGTTCTTGTCCTTGCCTTCGTACTCAAATTTTTCCAGCACCGATCCGATCCGGATTCCTTTCTTGATAAGGGCCAACAGTCGATTTCCCGTTATGGTTGCCCCGTCGGCGAGAAGGACCTGCACCTTGGTAACACCGTTGGTGAGGACAAAATCCTGCATCTCTCCGTCCGTGTTGATGTACTTCTCTTCTTTTTTATTGACAATCCTGTAAAGCGGCGGCTGTGCTATATACATGTGCCCCCGCTCGATCAGTTCCCGCATGTGCCTGAAGCAAAAGGTAAACAGCAATGTC
>JAFGWZ010000295.1 GCA_016936905.1 Deltaproteobacteria bacterium
ACAAAACCGTCCTGCATCAGGATATTTCCTATCTGCCCCCAAATCATCGGGCCTGGGCATCCTGGAATTACATCCGCGAAGCGGGCACGGACGCGGACTCCCCCGTCACCCTGACTTACGACATGACGCGGCTCCAGCGCCTCATGACGAAGGAGCGCTACTGTGTGACACTGAATCCAGATCGGTCGATCCCGGAGACCGCCGTGATCCGGCAACTGGATTATAACCATCCGGTATACACATTCGACTCCCTTTCATCTCAAAATGAATTGGGGAGCTTGAACGGTCAACGAAACACCTATTTCTGCGGCAGTTATTTCGGTTACGGCTTTCATGAGGATGCGGTGCGCTCGGCCGTGGAGGTCGGCCGTCTGTTCGGGATCGATTTATAAGAGATTCATTTCTTCTGCCTTTATGGGGGCTAAGCAATGAGATCCTGCATTTATGAAGGCTACACGGAACATCAGCGCGTCAAGCCGGTGGAACATCATTTTCGGTATAACCTTTATTTTTATTGTTTCGACATCGCCGAACTGTCGGAACTGGACCGCAAACTGCCGCTTTTCGCCTATAACAGCTTCCGTCCCGTTTCTCTCCATGATAAGGATTATCTGGATCAGGGCACGGGAGCTATCCGGGAAAAGCTTCTGCGACGGCTTGAGAATAAAGTAGACATCGACCGTATCAAACGCGTCCTCCTCATCACCTCGGCACGCTATTTCAACTACATCTTCAATCCTGTAAGCTTTTATTATTGTCTGTCCGCCGAAAGCGAGATTGTGGCCGTTGTTGCGGAGGTCAACAATACCTTCAACGAAAAGCACCTTTATGTATTGACGACCCCCGACGATAAGGTGGCGGACTCTGCAGTCCACTACCGGGCCGATAAAAACTTCCATGTGTCACCATTCAACTCGACGGCGGGGCAGTATGAATTCTTCTTCTCCGAGCCGGGTGAGGAAATAGACATCCGCATTATCCTTCATAGGGAAGGGGAAAAGGTCTTCGAGGCCCGGCTTTGGGGGAAATCCAGACCGCTGACCTCCCTTGGACTGGCGGCCCTCATAGCGAAGCACCCCCTGATGCCTCACCTTTCCATTCCGAGGATTTTTCTGGAGGCGGGGAAACTCTTCTTTCAAAAAAAACTGGCATATATTGAAAAACCCGTCCCCATGAGCATGATGACCATCCGCAAAAAGCCGCCCAGCCTATTGGAAAAGGGGTGTATGGCAATGATTACAAAGTTCATGGACCGCATCAGTGGCGGTTCTCTCGAACTGCACCTTCCCGACGGAAGCGTCAAGGCCTTCGGGAACGACGTTGCGGATTTGCGGGCGGCCATAACAGTCCATGATTATGGGTTCTTTACAACCCTGGTTATGGGCGGCGACGTCGGCCTGGGGAAAGCCTATGTAAGGGGCCTCTGGGACTCGAAAGACATCCCGACGCTCTTTCGGCTCTTTATTAAAAACAGGGAAACCCTGAAAAACGGTTATCTCGCAACGGCATGGCTCACGCGACGGAAAAATGATCTCCTTCATTTGTTCCGGTCCAACAGTCTCATGGGTGCACGTAGAAACATCCAAAGCCACTATGATCTCAGCAACGATCTGTTCAGCTTATTTCTGGATGAATCCATGACGTATTCAAGCGGGGTTTATCGCGCCGAAACGGACACCCTTGAAGATGCGCAACGGCGGAAGCTGCAGATGATCGTTGATAAAGGCCGGATCGAGGCGTCTGACGAGGTGCTGGAGATCGGGTGCGGATGGGGCAGTTTCGCCTTGTACGCCGCAGAGCAGAGGAAATGCCGGGTCACAGGCATTACAATCTCTGATGCGCAACAACGTTTCGCTCAATACCGTGTTGAAAAGGCGGGACTTCATAACAGCATCCGGATCCTCCTTAAGGATTACCGTAACGTTACAGGACGGTTCGATAAGATTGTATCCATCGAAATGCTGGAAGCGGTGGGAGAGAAATATTTCGGGACCTTCTTTCGGCAGTGCGATCGATTGCTGAAACCGGGAGGACTGCTTGTGCTTCAGGTGATCACGATTCCGGATCAGGCGTATAAGACCTACCGAAAAGAGACTGACTGGATTCAGAAATATATCTTTACGGGAGGTTTTTTACCATCTATTACGGCTCTTCTGAATGCCGCCACCAAACATTCGAGTCTGATCATGGAAACCCTGGAAGACATCGGCTGGCACTATGCTCGAACCCTGAAAGACTGGCGTGAGCGTTTTATGCGACACCGCGATCAATTGCACAACCTTGGCTTCGACCAGTCATTCGAACGAAAGTGGATATACTACCTCAGTACGTGTGAAGCCGGATTTTATGAACAGGCCGTGAGCGACGTCCAGGTGGTCTTCAGAAAACCACGATGAATGGGCAATAACATTTACCAACGGATATTTGGTTTTTCACAAAATGAGGGAGGAACTTACCATGAGAGTAGTATATCTGTATCTCTTGACGCTACCCGTGTTCTTCGGCATCGATATGCTCTGGATCGGCGTCCTTGCGAAGGATTTCTATCGCAATAGTCTGGGTCATCTCTTCCGTCAAGACATCAACTGGGCGGCAGCCTTAATTTTTTATTTACTGTACATCGTTGGCATCCTGATCTTTGCCACAATGCCAGCCCTGGAAAAACAATCCGTGGGCCGGGCTATTGTCTTGGGGGGCCTCTTCGGTTTTTTCGCTTATGCAACTTACGATCTTACCAATTACGCGACATTGAGGGACTGGCCGATCAAGATTGTCATCGTAGACATAACCTGGGGCATGGTTCTGACGGCGAGCGTCGCCGCGGCCAGCTACGTCATAGGAAGGTGGATCATGCCATAAGATCGCCTTCTCCGGGCACCCTCCCCCGGTTACGTTACTATCACGGAGATTACGAAGAGATTTCTCCCCATGTAGATGTAAAATCGATCGCCCGGAAAATCATGCGGGAATATCGGCCGTTTATCGATACTGTTGCTTTCTGGATCACTGTTATTGATTTTATTTCAGAACCGGTCAGGAAGTGCTGTTTAGAAGGGATAGTGATTAGAAGGGATAGTGAATGAAATCAAAAGATACGCAGGGTCCAAATGTCATTCTCAGCGATCACCGTTTATGCAGGAGGTATGAAAACATGAAACTACAAAGATTTTTTTCCTTCATCTACATTCTGATCGTTGTGGCATTCATCGCTGGTTGTTATGAAGGGTACGTGGGCAGTGAAGGGACAATGCTGAAGCAGTACCTTGAGCCGGCCAAGTTAAAGGAGCTTGTGGACAAACCGAGGGCAGACATATGGATCATCGATGTTCGCCCTGAGTCCGCATTTAAAAAGGCTCATATACCAACAGCGAAAAATTTTCCATCGGGCCGGATCATGGAAAGACTCAGCGAACTGCCAAAAACCCAGTATCTCATAGTAACCTGTGAAACCGGCGGTAGGGCACAAATGGTCATCAAGCGCCTCGAAAAAGCAGGCTACACCCGTTTCATGAACTGGGGCGCGAATTCACGTTATTTTGATGCCTATGGTTCTATTTCCGACTAGCAGCAGTCCCGATATTTTAGCGCCATCATACCGATGCTGAACGGAGATTTGGTTCCCCACACGCGCGTGCCCTGCGCCTTTTTCATCCCGGTGATACTCTTCATATCACAGGTTTTCCTTTTCCTGTGATAGCATTCTCCTATATGCAATTATCGAATTTGAAAGATAGTTTCCTTTGGTGGCAACTGTCAACAATTAAAAAACTCTACTAAAAAACTAAGATATGCGATTTATTTAATAAATACATTGGGAAGATCAGTAGTGTAAAAGATAGTTCACAATTTGCGGTATTGCATAATAATATGAAATGGAAAATCATACCATTTCGTAGAATATCTGCTGTTGAAACTCCATTACCACGAAAAAATCATATAAATTGCATAAAAGTGTTGACACTTTTTTTCAATTTCTTTACATTGGCGCTGTCAACATTGACTGTCGGTCACGAAGAGGGCATGCTATCATTGACTTGAAGTCCTCTCAGCCTCTTTTTTCCCCAAAAGAAGTATCGATTCAGGGCTAAGAGATCGGAGCAGACACCGGCTGCAATGGCTTGTTCTTGCACAGATGTATCCATCGATTTTCGAGTAGTGATTCCAGAGATCAATCAGCATGGGGGGACTATCGAATGAAACTGAGATCACGTTTTGTTATCGTATTCACTGCAACACTTTTCCTGTTTATTGCGTTCATTCATCCTGCTCTTGCAGCCCAACAGGAGACACCAATGGATCGGTCTGAGGTGACCGACGACATCACCACCGGCAAGGTCAACTCGGAGGCGATAAAAAAACTGCAGGAGATGACACCGGAAGAGATCGCCGAACTGGACCGGAAACTTTCGAAGGCGCTGACCTTATACTACGATAACCGATACGGCCAGGCGCTGCCGATTTTCCAGGAGATTGCCGGCACGGTGGAAACCATGAGCGTCATGTGGTGGCTCGGTACCAGCGCCATGAAAACGGGGGACACCAGGCTGGCAATCGAGAAATTCACCCGGATGCTTGCCATCGATCCGAACCTTCACCGTGTCCGGCTCGAACTCGCCCTCGCATATTTCACCACGAGAAACTACGAAGATGCACGGCGCGAACTTACCATCGTCAAGGAATCACACCCTCCGGAAGCGGTTCAGCAGAATATAAGCCGCCTCGAAGAAGCCATTAATCGGGAAACGAAACGATTTTCCTGGAACGCCCGATTCTCTCAGGGAATCATGTATGATACCAACGTGAGCGCCGGCCCGAACAATCAGGAACTTGAGGTATCAAGCGGGACCATCACCCTCGACAACGACTCCGGGAAAATTCGTGACGAGGCGCTGGTCACGACGATTCAGGGAGCGGCCCTCTACGATATCGGCGACAGGCAAGGGCTCATGTGGAATACCGATGTCCTTTTCTACAACAGCGCCTATCAGACCTATTCAAAATACAACTTCATGATGGCCGACGTGACTACCGGACCCTGGCTTGCGGGACCGAGAGACATTCTCAAGATGCCCATCGGCTATCGCGAGCAGTACTTCGGAAGCGAGCGGCTCTCCAACATTATTCACGTCGACCCGAGTTACGAACACTTCTTCGGCCCGCTGTTCAGCACCAAAGTATCATACTCGTACAACAAGGAATTCTTCTACAACGAAGATAACGCCAACCTGGAAAACAACACCAGGATTTACGAAATCAGCCCCAGCATCTACCTGGGGAACCGCCGCCATATCATCACCGGCGCACTGGGGTGGGAAGACCGCGACGCCGACGCTCGGAGGTTCTGTTACAGCGGCTGGTATTATTCCCTCTCCTACTTCACCCGGTTTCCCACCGACACCGAGGTATTCCTCAGCTACAAATGGATGGAGAAAGAGTACAAAGCCCCCCCGCTCCTCTATAATCAGGACCGGGAAGACAGGAGAAACACGATCACGGCGGTCGTAAGCCAGCAGTTTTTCGAACACTTTTTCACTTCTCTCGCCGTCAATTTCGCCGACAATAATTCCAATGCCGACCTCTATGAAATCGAAAAGACAACCTACACCCTCTCCATAGGGTTTACGTTCTAAGAAAGGAGACGCTGGTATGATGAGATCGTTCATTGCTGCAATCATAACGATTCTGTTCGTCGCTGCCGCGACATATGCCGCCCCGCCGCAGGATCGTGCCGTTCCACAGGACCTGCTGCCGGATGAGCTTCAATCGGCAGTCATCATGCCGTCGCCAACGGCAACACAACAAAAGGTTGCCGGGCACCTCGCAAGCGTCGCCGGGTACGTTATCGTCGCTCATGAAGGTCTGCAGGAAGCCTATACCGGAGCCCCGGGGGATGTAGTCTTTGAGAATGACACCATTTTTACGCTGAAAAACTCCCGATGCCGGCTCACCACCGTAGACGACAATGTCATTACTCTCGGCAGCGATGCCCGCATTTCTGTTGACAGAGTTGTCCTCGATGCAAAGAAAAGGACAAAAGATTCCCTATTCAATCTTATCCGCGGTAAGGCGATGTTCTACGCCCTGAAGCTTTTCAAGTATCGCCAAGCGGATATGACCGTCAAGACACTGACCGCCGTTACGGGGATCAGGGGGACTAAGTTCGGTGTTGAGGTCAAGCAGGAGAATGGCTCAACGGCATCGTTAAGGCCGCTCTACCTTGCCAATCTCTCTGAGACAGGATGGACCAGGACGGCTGCGATAGAACCGACCAAAACGGTAACCGTCGTGTACGGATTCGACGGCACCGTAAAAGTTACATCCACCGTCGACGGCACATCGAAGGTCATAGGACCGGGGATGATGGTGCAAACATCTCACAAGGGAATGGGTGATCTCCGTCCCACACCGCCCACGTTGGCACGGAAGTTCCAGCAGGATACAAAAGCTCCGCCGCCGAAGACGAAATCCCGGTCACAGAAGAAACAAGGGGAGGGAGGCGAACAATCCAAGGATACGGGCACCAATGGTGGCGGCGACGATGATGACGAAAACAGTGAAGACTCCGAGGGTAGCGATGACGGCACGGCCGGCGACGGCGATGATGACGAAAACGGCGACGACTCCGAGGATAGTGATGACAGCACGGTCGGTAACGCTGATGATGGTGAAAACGGCGACGACAGCGAGGGTGGCGACGACGGGAATTCGTCTTCCGATGACAGTAGCAATGACAACGATAACGGTACGGCCGATACCGGGAATGATGACAGCGGTGCGGCTGAAGGTGGAAGTTCCAACAACAGTAACGACATCGATGACGGAACTACTGACATGGGAGGCAATGACAGCGGAGCGGCTGACGACGGTATGTTTGGCACGGCGGGAGACACCACGGTAGTGGATGACACGACCGACACGACCTATATGGACGGCGGAATTCCGGAATCCACTACTGATGTCACCCAGGCCCAGAGCACCTCACAAACGGAGACGGAGCAGAGCCAGGAAAATACTACGGACAGTGAACCAACGCCATATGGCTACGGCTTCCTCAATGGGCTTCTCATTGAAAAAGAGTTCGACACAACCGCCGGCTATTACCGCAATGCATCGCTACAGAATCTAAACTCCACCGTAGCGGCGGACGGAATCTATAACAGTGCCATCGTTGGTGAAATGCGGATGGCTGATGACGGCGTTATCACCTATCTCAAACATAACGGATACGAGGTTGACTCCGGGCTTCCGATAGCAATAGAGGGTCTCGGAGTGCTCGGGCAAAATGAATACATGGAGTGGGGACGGTGGAGACAGCTCCAATTAATGTCGGTAACTTCAAAGGCATGGGAATTTCAATATAAAGACGGCTTCTACGTGGAGGGAAGCTACACGTCCGACAGCCAGATGGCGGCCCTGGCGAGCAGCAATCTCATCATCACCTATGCAGGGAGTGTGGCAGGACGACATTGGCAATCATCAGACGCATGGGAGAGTGGTCCCTTTAATGCCACCGTGAATTTCAATGCTGGAATAATTACCGATTTTGATCTTTTCCTTGGCGGCGCCAGCCACACTGCACAGGTTTCCAATGCCCAGGGTGTGTTTACCGGGGGGAGCAGCACCTTTGTAATCGATTACGGCACCGGCATCTGGAAGACCGATGGTGTCGGCGCTGTATACGGAGATATACGAGGCACGGTGTACGGCCCCAACGGTGAAGACATCGGGGGCGTTTGGGTTATAAAGGCAGACACTACGAATTTTGCACACGGCGTCTTCCAGGGAAAGGGGGGCGCCACTCAAGCGGAACTGGATGATCAGCCGACACCGTATTGCTACGGCTTCTTCAGTGGAGCTCTTATGGAAAAAGATGGCGACACATCATCCGGTTATTATTACACTGCATCAATGCAGAATTTGGAATCCATCGCAACAGCGGAAGGACAGTATAACGGCACCCCCGTCGGTGAGGTGCAGATCAATGACGGCGTCATCACCTATCTCAAACATAACGGATACGAAGTCGATTCGGGGCTCCCTGTGCAGTTGCAAAGTACATTGCTGGGGAAGAATGGGTTCATGGAGTGGGGGCGGTGGAACCAGACCCTACTGATGTCGGTCACGTCACAATCATGGGAATTCAAGTATGCAGACGGGTTCTTAGTAAAAGGAAGCTATACGTCGGACAGCCAGATGGCGGCCCTTGCAAGCAGCAATCTCGTCGCCACTTATACAGGAACAGCGGCAGGACGACATATGTTATCGAGTGACCTGATAACAGGACCCTTTAATGCCACGGTGAATTTCAATTCCGGATCGATCACCGATTTTGACCTTTCTGTCTCGGGGAGCGGCCATTCGGCACAGATTACCGATGCACAAGGCTCTTTCACCGGAAGCACTAGTTCCTTTACACTCAATCCCGCAGCAGGAACCTGGCAGGTGGATGGCGTAATCGCAGATTATAAAAGAGCAAACGGAGCGGTGTACGGCCCCGATGGTGAAGAAATCGGAGGTATCTGGGCTGTAAAAGACACGGCAGACAGTACAAATTTTGCGATGGGTATATTTCAAGGTAAACGGTGATTCGATGTCTATTATCGAAAATATCATGTATGGGGGCTCACTAAAGCCCCCTTTTTTTATTCTGCTCTCATTGAAGAGGATCATGACCTTCCCCCGAAGTATGGGCCATATCGAAATTGAGTCTTTGTTCCTGTGAGGGTTCCCTAGAAACTGGGCCACAATTATGGGCCTCTGATTGATGATATTCGTTTATAATCTCGAAACAAAAGGAGGTAAAGCGATGAAAATATCAGAGGCGGCAAAACTTTTTTTGGCGTATCACAAGTCTCACTCTAAAGAAAATTCAGTCAGGGCGTACCATCTGGTTCTGACGCAACTTCTTGAAGAATTCGGGAGTGATAACCTGGAAGAGATAACCACTGAGAGGATTCTTCCTTTCGTGAATCAAATCACCGATGGGAAAAAGCCGCAGACGAAACGAACACGTTACTCTCATTTATCGGCATTTTTCAACTTTATCAAAAACAATCTTAATCCGGACTTTCGGAATCCCTGCGACACTCCTATGTTGAAAAAACTTTTCAGATCCAGACCATCATATCATTGGAACATCATCGAAAAGGAAACTGTTGATGAGATTATCTTTAGAACATCCAGGCCGAGAAATCGAGTGATGCTTGAATTGATGGCCCGGGGCGGAATGAGGATCAGTGAGGTGCTGAAACTTACTCCTTCGGATATCAATGATCGGAAACTGACCCTCAGAGAACCAAAAAGCGGGAGGGAGCAGGAATTTATTTTCATCCCCCAGAGGCTAACGGACAGGCTCAAGGATTATATAAGAGAAAAGGGCATTCAACCTCATCAGCGTATTTTTCCAATATGCTATGAAGCTGCACGGGAAATGGTGGCAAAAGCGGGAAGTGTTGTAGACATTCATCTCAGACCACATGACCTCAGGCGCCATGCCGCGACCTATGCCAGCCGATCTGGTGTTCCTATAGAGATCATATCGAAAATCATATTACGCCATTCAAACTTGTCCACCACAGAACGATATCTGGGAAAAATCAGCGATGTAGAGGCTTTGAAATGGATCGATACTCTGTATGCCTAAGCGAAAAGCGTCAGGGTGAAGCTAAGAGGTCTTCACCCTGATGTCTTCTGAGATATACATTCGATTTCTCAAGATATCATCGGCTTCAAAAACCGATGATATGTCTGACATAGGCAAGAATGCATCCGAAATTATGGTTACAGATATTTCTATATTGGCAACATCTCAGGGACAAAAATTGTAACTAAATTGTAACTGTCACGACCGAAAATAACCGAAAATAACCAAAGAAAAGCAAAAATGGTCCTTGCAAGTCATTGACATTTAAGTATTTATTTTTGATGGAAAATCGCCTGTTTTTTAAAATCGACTCAAAATCCCCCGGGCTTACGCCCATCTCGGTTCGAATCCGAGCTCCGGCACCATAAAATCAAGAGGTTGCGGACGATATGTCCACAACCTTTTTTGCTTCAAGGGGTAGATTGTATAATAAATGCTGAGGGTTGTAAAACAAAAGGTAATGGTGTCGGAATTCTTTACAGTTTCAAAAATTTTCTCTGTTGCAGTGTTTACAAGGGTTTCATCAAGTTCAAACTGTATGGAGGCTTAAAAGTGCCGGATTTCTTTACAAAGCTGAAAATATCAAAAGAAGTTGTGATGTATTTTTTGGATTCGAGTTGAGCGGTATCGATCATAAAAATCTAATTATTTATAGACGTTGGTAGCATTCATCAGAATAGTGTCAACGTAAAATTAATGATTGCATGATTTTTGCTTTATTATATCAGACAGGTCAATATTCAATATAATTGTCCTTAAATCTTATTGCACCTTTTTCAGGTGCACGTTTTGCGTCTGACCAGGCTGATCAGGAAGGCGAAAGCCTTGAAACCTTTTGAAATTCCGTAGATCACATAAACATTCGATAAAGGTGCTATCACTATGAGAGCAAAAAATCTGAAAATGTCGAAACGATCTTCGTGGTGTTTACGTAAAATAAACCCCGAGACCTTTGTCCTTGCGATTGCGATTATCCTTACCTTGATGTGCAGCTCCGCGTTTGCGGATCCCATCTGGACCAATCCCGCGACCGGCAAGTGGTTCACCGCCGATAACTGGGATACATTGACAGTGCCAGGTGCCGGCAGTAGTCCCATAATCAGCAACGGTGGTACGGCTGAACTGGCCGGTTCCGGCGAGACAGAAATGCTTGGATCTCTGTCCGTCGGTCTCGGATCTTCCGGCATCGGAGTGGGCGCGGTGACAAGTACGGGGGTGAAGCTTCGCACCTCCGGTGCAATCAACATCGGAACCGTTTTTACAACCGGTACATCGGCCTCCGGATCCCTGGATATCGACGGCGCCGGGGCCGAGGCATTCT
>JAFGWZ010000296.1 GCA_016936905.1 Deltaproteobacteria bacterium
GACGCTCAAAGGCCGCCAGGAGCGGCGGGCCTTCCCTGAACGTGAGAAGCCCCGGAATGTAGGGAAATGTCACCCGCTCTGAGTGGCATACCGTCTCAATCACTTTCAGTGCCGGATATTCAATCAGGACGACCGACGCATAGAAGACGTCGTCTCCCGGGGAATACGATATATCCGCCCCGGCAATGGTTGTGATGTTGAAGGGATGTATGTCACCGGAGAGGACAAGCCGCTTTCGCAGGCCTTCCTGTATCCGAACCGCCTTGTCGTACGACACATCCCAGTCATGTAAGGCTCTTATCTTCATTTGAAAGGGAATTGTTCAACGGCGAGTCCAGTCTTCCGGTCATCGGCCTTCCGATGTTTCACCGCTTTCCAGTTCGTATGCCTCCAGGATGGACCGGGTCCGTTTAATGTCTTTCCTGATCTGTTCCACCAGTTTTTCTGCGCTCTCGAATTTCATCTCATCGCGGAGCCTGTCGATGAAAAATATGTTGATGTGCTTGTCATAAATAGTCTCATGAAAATCGAAGAGGTGCACTTCAATGGAGAGTTGATTATTGCCGAAGGTGGGATTATAGCCGATATTGATCACGCCCTGGTGTTTTCTCCCTTCAACTTCGGTAATGACGGCATAGACGCCGCGGGGCGGTATGACCTTCTCCGACTGGATGTTCGCCGTCGGGATTCCGATATCGGTTCCCCTCCGGAACCCCTTCACAACCGTGCCGTTGACGTTGTAAGGCCTTCCGAGAAGGGTGCGGGCCAGCTTGACGTCGCCGTCGCATATCGCCTCGCGAATGGCGGTACTGCTGGCGATCGTATCGTCTTCTTTCACCACAACGATTTCTTCAACGTCAAAACCGAGTTTTTCCCCCATCGTCCTGAGAAAATCAGCATTGCCCTGCTTGTCTTTTCCAAAGACGTAATCATAGCCGATAAAGAGCTTGGCAAGATGGAGTCTGTCCCAGAGGATGGATCGCACGAACGTTTCGGCGTTCGTCCGGGCGAATTTCAGGGTGAACGTTATCAGGATAACCGCGTCGATGCCCGCCTTTTCAAGTAACTGCAGCTTTTCATCCAGGGGAGTCAGGAGGAAGAACGGCCGACGTTCCGGCTTAAGGACCTTCTGCGGATGAGGGTCGAAGGTGATGACCACTGTCTTTCTGCCGTGACGGGCAGCCTCCTCGATCAGTGTGCGGAATATGCGCTGATGGCCCCGGTGAATACCGTCAAAGTTGCCGATCGTGACAAAGGCCCCGTGCAGTTCATCGGGAATCTCCTCGATGTTTCTGATGACTATCATGGCAATTGCTCCGTCGAAATATGCGTACCGCTTCCGAAATGTTTATCATTGAGCCCGGCCGGCGTGCAATGATTTCCCGTTGAATAACGGCATGAACGGTAAGGCGTACCATAACATGTATAGGGTTATTTTCAAGCGTATTTTTGCTTGACAATGGAATTGTCAAAAGTATAGAGTAGGCACTCCGTTGGGTGAGGGATTTATCTTCATTCCGGGAAATGCCGAAGTGGCGGAATTTGGTAGACGCGCTAGGTTCAGGGTCTAGTGGGCGCATGCCTGTCCGGGTTCAAATCCCGGCTTCGGCACCATTGAATAACAGGGGGCCTGTCGATATCGGCGGCCCCCTTTTTCTGTTTCATGGGTACCTGTCAGCTTCATGTCATGAGAAGTGGTTTTCTGCTTTTCAGCGGGATGCGTACGGTCCGGGAAGAGATCAATTTCTGCATTTCCGCCTCCGTGCCCTCTCTGCCTTTAAAAACCGTATTTTTGTATAGACATCCACGATAACCTCGTGTAACATCAATTAAAATATTGAGTTGAACAGCGAGCGCATTCCCCGCTGCTTGCGGCGGGGTTAGCGAGCGAATATAAATAAATATTTTCCTTGGCAATCGGAAATTCCCCGCAAATCGTTGCGGGGAGCTTCAATTTACTCTTTCATGTCCAGTAGATCTCAACAAATCGTAAAGAACTTTCGAAGGTTACATATTTTTTGACCGTCGAGGAGAACCTCACCGTCCAGATGAAGATATCTCTGATTACAGGCACAATTGTCAGGATGGCGGACAAATCTGTTACCGATGGCTTGGAACATGGTGTACTGGTGTCGATCGCTCGGGAGAATCTCTATCGGCATGAGATGCAGCCATCTTTTTATAATCTTCCCGCCGTTACCTTCGGCGCCATGTCACCATTGTCGTGAGCGGGTCCCTGAAATGGCAATTCCCGAAAGAGAAATGCCTGTCTGTTCTCATTGCGGCGGATCATTTGCCTCATGGTGACGGCGGGTCCTGTCATGGTGCGGTCATCGGCAATAGAAGCAAAATCGGAGAGTGCGAGCTTTTTGCAGGCGGCGTATTTCCTCTTTCCCGGCTCGTTCCCGAAACATCAAACAACATGATCGAAGTATGGGGGTGTAAGATGCCATATTTGACGGAAAAGAAATTCGATTTTGTGTCCCACGCGGCAGGCCTCGATGCCGATACATTTGGCGTCGTGCGGTTCAAGGGGACGGAAGGATTTTCTCTGTGCTATGAATTCGAGATCGACCTTGTTTCCTTAAACGCCGAGATAGATCTGACGGCGGTGCTGAAGAATCCCGCCACCTTCACCATACTGAGAGACACCGGCGATATTCCCTTCCACGGGATCCTTGCCCGTTTCGACCAGCTTCATGAGATGGACGGATTCGTATTCTACCGTGCCCTCCTGGTGCCGAAGCTGTGGTGGCTTTCCCTGACCCACCATAATCAGGTTCTGCTGAACAGGACGGTACCCCGGGTAATTGAGGAGGTATTGAAGGACGGTGGCCTGACGACGCTGGATTTCGAACTGAAGCTGGAGAAGGAATATACCGAGTGGGAATATATCTGCCAGTATGGTGAGAGTCATCTCAATTTTGTATCCCGCTGGATGGAACGGGAAGGATTGTACTACTATTTTGAACAGAACGAAAACGGCGAGAAGATCATCATTACCGATACGAAGCTGGCCCACACCGAAATATCTTATGGTAAGACCATGTATTATTCCCCGCCGTCAGGGCTGGATGATGCCCATCGGGAAGAAATCATCAAGGGATTTATCTGCCGACAGAAGATGATTCCCCGGACACTTAACCTGAAGGATTACAACTACGCGACTCCCTCTTTGGAAATATCGGGCAATGCCGAGGTATCCCCCCATGGGAGGGGAAATATCTATATGTACGGCGATCATTTCAGAACCATGGCGGAAGGGAACCAACTCGCCAAAATATGGGCGGAAGGGTTGCGCTGTCAGGAACGGCAGTTTCACGGGGAGAGTACCATTCCCTATTTGAGGTCAGGATATCTCTTTGATCTGGAGGAACACTACCGGGCGGACATGAATCGGGGCTATTTAACTATCGAAATCAGGCACGAGGGAAGTCAGGCGTCCTTTCTCATTGCCGGTATCCAGAAGGGGCTTGCCGAAGTGGAAAAACAGCCGTATTACCGGAACAGCTTTGTGGCGATCCCCGCCGATATTCAGTTTCGGCCCGAACGGAAGACGGAAAAATCCCGATTCCACGGAATAATAAGCGCCAGGATCGATGCGGCGGGAACCGGTAAATACGCCGAATTGGACGATCACGGGCGCTATAAGGTCGTGTTGCCCCTCGATCTGAGCGGCAGGAAAGACGGCAAGGCCTCGGCATACTTTCGAATGTCTCAGCCCTATGCGGGATCGGACCACGGGATGCACTTTCCGCTGCATAAAGGGACTGAGGTTCTTCTCACCTTCATTGACGGCGACCCGGATAGACCTATTATTCAGGGGGCGGTGCCGAATCCTGAGACCCCAAGCGTCGTCAATGCGGCCAATGCAACGATGGCGGGGATACAGACCGGCGGAGGAAATCAGATTCATATGGAAGACAGCGAGGGGCATGAACGAATTGTCATGAGTTCGGGAAGCGGAAAGTCGCTTTTTAAGATCGGCGCAGGTTCCGAAGATGAGGCAAGCCTGAAAAGTAGTTGTATCGCTACCTCCTGCGATTTTGTCGGCGCAGAGATGAGCGGACTTGCGAAAAGTATCGGCTCCATGGTTTCAACATCGACCTTGACGGGAGTTGTCAAATTTCAACTCATGAAACAGGTGGTAGACAACTTCTTCAAAAAGGTGCCCAAATTGTGGGAAAGCAGGGCAAAAGGGGGATTGAAAAAGGGAATCGGCGGCTGGTCCATGGTGGTGTACCCTATCGGGAAATTAATACAGGATATTGCGATAAAAAAGTTGATCGTGAAGTTGCTGACGGGAAAGATGAAGAAGGGGGTGTCCCCGAAGGATCTTCTCGGCAAATACGACGGAGGGGAATACTGTTATACCGTGGTATGTGATGATGATGCCACCTATGTGGAACAGCAGTCGCCCATCGACATGAAGGATAAGACGATTCTGGTGGCCGCTGTGGGAGCCACGGGTGGTATGCTTGAGGAAGCGGGAAAGGGGAGCGATCCCGGTACGTCCGTGGGAAAAGGAGTCGAAGCGGGTGTCGGGGTTCTCCTGGCGGGGTTACCGAAGCAGCAGCCGAAGGGGATTTTCATGGGAACGAAAAACGGATCCATCCTCCTCTACGGCGAAGAAGATATCGACGGAACGGCCAACAGGAATATCCTCTTTGATGCGAAGGAATTGAAATCAACAACGGTATCGGAAAAGGGGAAAACATCGTTCGTCGGTAACCTGTTCAGTGCCCGGGCAAAGACCGGCGTGGAAATATCGACGAATGCCACCATCGATGATTTCACGTCAGGTGTGCATCACAAAAAAGATCCCGAAGGGGGAATCAGCATTGTGGCCGGTGGCGTACACGATATTAAGATCAAACAGGACGGTGGCAATGTTACTGGTACCATTCTCACGGAATCGAAGAAAAAGGTCACCGTCAAGGTTGGTGACAATACGATAACAATCGACGATCAAAAAAATATTACCGTCGATGCCGGAACAAAGGTCGAGTTGAAGGTCGGGTCGAACACGGTGACCGTCGGGACCGGCAGTATCACGGTGAAAAGCTCAGAGGTCGAATTCGATGTTGGGGCGACGAACGCAAAACTCGCTGCCGGTTCGATCACGATGAAATCGGGCGGCGGCGTGACCATATCGGGGACGGGTACGGCCGAAATGAAGGGAAGTCAGATCATGATCGGGTGATGTGGTGCCGGATCGGGGGGCTGTGCCATGAAGATTCTCAAAGACGATAAACTGTCGGTGCTCCACCGGAGCTTTTACTGGCGCCGGGAACACACCCTTTCGGTCGGGGTTTTTGCCGGCTTTGTCCTTGATGAACCGGTCAGTCTTCTTGGTGAACCGGTCATGTGGAAGAATGCGCAGGAGTCACTCGCGAGAAATCAGGTTCTTGATGTCGCCATGCCGAAACCCGGAGGGGAAGTTCTTCTGGCAGGGGTGTGCTGTGCCCCGAAAGGACGAGAGCTGAAGGCGGCAGAGGTATCGTTTCGTCTGGGGAACATTCGCAAGCGCCTTAATGTCTTCGGTGACCGTTACTGGACGAGATCTGTCGCGGCGGTCTGGGAAATCTCAACACCTGCCCCTTTCACCCGTATGGCAATAACCTGGGAAAATGCCTTCGGCGGTCCGGCCGTCGATCGGAATCCCGTCGGCAAGGGAATCGATTCCGTCGAAACTGAATCGGGAAAGAGGATTCGGTTTCTGC
>JAFGWZ010000297.1 GCA_016936905.1 Deltaproteobacteria bacterium
AATCCGGTCAGCCCGAGATTCCGGCCGTCTTCCATGGATGTCAGCCTCAGCGAGCGATAACCGATTGCCCCGGCACACAGAAGGGGCGCGGCTTCCCCGTCGGAGAAAACGTCAGGAACAGGGTAGGCGAAATCTTCGCCCACCTTCGTGTATTCGGCATAGCCGCCATGGGCGTCGCGGCCGGTCGCCCTGAAGGATGGGCATACATTCTCATTGCCCGAACGGCAGTACGGGCATTCTCCGCAGGAGGAATGAATCCATCCGATGCCGACCCTGTCTCCCCTTTCGAACCGATGGGCGTGCCTGCCGGCATCGACGACGGTGCCGACAATTTCGTGACCGGGAATGATGGGAAAGGCGGGTGGCGGTGTCCTTCCTTCGATCTCATCAAGTTCGGTGTGGCACACCCCGCAGGTCGACACCTTCACCAGGATCTCATGATCGCCGGGAACGGGGTCGGGGATGTCGACCATTTCGAGCGGAGACTTATTATCGACGAACCGGGTGATGCCCTTCAGTAGCATGGCTTTCATCGCGTCTGCTCCTTCAGCCTTCGGGACGCGGTCACAGAGATCTTCCACCCATGGGAAAAAAAGAATAAAGTCCGGACCTACTTAAAGTCTTTCAGAAACGTCTCAGCCTCCGCGATCGACTTTTTCATATCGCCGATCAGCGACGTCACTTCCACCTCGATCTTGTCGGCTTCCTTCTTTAACGCGCCGATTGCCTGCGCGTTGAGGTTATGCTTCAGATAGAGGACATTATCCCTGAATTGATCCAGCACGGGGTCCATGCGGGACTCGGCTTTCTTCAGCGCCGCATGGAAACGGGTGTATCGTTTCTTCGTGTCCCTCAACGACTGCATACTCTGGGACCTCAGTTTCGCCGCCTTGATTTCCTTGATCTCATTCGACCATTCCTTGAAAAGATCATTGGCGATCTGTTCGACCGAGGCAACCCGCTCGTGCACCTCCCGCGCCCGCGCTTCACTCTCTTCGAAATCATCCTTGAGCAGGTTATAATAGCGCTCGAGATCGCCGCCGTCAAAGCCGTACATTTCTTTCATTCGGGTCAGCGCATCCTTGAACTGGTCCGACGCCTCTTTCTGGGCATCGGTCGCTTCCTCCACATTATCCCTCAGGAGATGCCGCTTTTCCTTCCCCAGTTTCTCCCAGGCAGCGTAATAGGCCGTCTGACATCCCGCGGTGAGAAACAACGCCAGGCAACATGCCGCGGCAATCATATACAGTCGTCGGTTCATGAAAATCCTCTCCTCTCCTCTTCTTTTCTCCCATCGGCTTGAAATGGGCGGGAATGCTCCGGGCTTAAGGGATGCATCAATCTTTCTTTTACCCGCCGCGATAACGTCATCGTCACACGATCTATGGGTGCAGCGCCTTGGCCTGGTTCTGCAGTTCCACATCTTCCGGGTCGACCGCCTCGATCGTTATTTTGTGGGGCTTTGGACGCCCATTTTCGCCCACGTGAATAAAGGTGATAAATCCCTCAAGGAGAAATTCGTCATTCTGGCTGAAAAAAAGGCGAACGTGCGTTACCAGGCTCGTCCGCCCGGCATGAACAACTTTACTCTCGAAGCGGATGACACTTCCCATGTTTACCGGTTTTTTGAAAAGCATACCGTGGATCTTCAGGCAAAGAGTGCTTTCCGGGCTCGTCAGGTTCGCCGCGGCGATGAATCCTGCCTCAACAAACCACTGGGCGGTCCGGCCGGCAAATAACGTTCCGTGGTGATTAAGGTCCTCCCCCTTTACCATCCGATTCGTTACAAATGTTTCAATTTTCATCGGCAGCTCCTGTCAGCGGTTTTTTCTGATGCTGATTTATCGGATTCCCTCTCCCGTCACCGGCAGGGTCAGGCATCCTGCCCTGCCAGACATGCCGGATCTTCCCCCGAATAGCCGGCCCGATACCCCCTCCCGTATTCGCCGCGCGACGGATCCGGATCGTCGAGCGGAATGGTCATGCGGAGAACATGCTGTGCCTCGGTGCCGAAGCCTTCCCCGAAACGGAGACGGCGAAGCCCGTTACGATATCCATTCCACAGGCCGGCGGTGACCATGTTCGATTCCCGAAGAGCATTTACCCTGTCCATATATTCGATGAAGGTCGCATCATCAATCATGGCATCACCGCCATCGTGACTGATCCCGATGAAGGATCTTAACAATACGCCTCGCCTCTTATTCGAGGTAGCCCCGTGCCGGCATGAGGTCATAGCGGGAGAGAATGTCTCCTGTTTTTGAAAGCGTGTCGGCGGATAATCGAACCCCTCCGTGCAGCAGGGGCCCTCCGTGCTTCACGGCTGTGGGCCCGAACGCGCAGTAATGATCGATCGCCTTATTCGCGTTGGTGAAAGAGTTTCCGCAGGGGACTCCCCGAACGACGTCAAACATTTCGGAGATCACCCCGGAAATCCTGTCCGATAGTCCCCGGGCACTGTCCTGATCTCCCGCCTCCAGGGACTGAATAATATTCATGAGGTGCGAGGGAAAGCAGTTGGCCGTGCTGAGGAGAAACCCGTCGTACTGCCCGCCGGCATCCTTGAGCCAGTGTGCGTAATCGCCCTCGGCTCCCCGCACGAGATACACCCCTCTCGGATCCGCGTCAGAAAGGACGATGTCGTCTTTACCGC
>JAFGWZ010000298.1 GCA_016936905.1 Deltaproteobacteria bacterium
AGGTGTGCCTGTGCCTGCTGTTCTCTCGGGATCGAGCTGAGCGGTGTCGTGGCGCATCCGAGAAGGCCCCACAGCATGAGAACGGTAAGGATCGTTCCCATTGAAAGATTTATGACAGTTCTGTTCATATCGTCACGCTCCGTTCTATTTTCTGTTGCCGTTTATCCACCAATCACTTTTGTCTGCAAACCACCATTCCGTCGAATCGGTGTCGACGATGGTTTCCGCGATTTCCTGTGCCGATGTGGTGAACAGTCTCATCCTGGCGAACTCTATCCATTCGGCGCTGTATTTATTGCCCAAGTCTCCCCGTTCCTTCAACTGGAGAATAAGCGAGAGTTGATCCGCGTCGTGGGAAATCATGGATTCTTTTGTCTTCATGTCGTTAAACTCTGCTATTGCCTCTTTGATTTCGTTACCGAAAAAGAGGGGGGCGGTAACCTCTCGAATCGCTTTCTCTTCATCGACGGTGACGTATTTTTTATTCACGTAATTCATGTCGCCCGTTCGTGCCTCGGGAAGATCGTGGACAAGACACATCCTGAGAACTTTCAATTCATCTACGTCTCCTTCAAGTTTACAAAGGGTGTATGCGATGAAGAGAGTACTGAAGATATGTTCCGCCACCGATTCACAGCCCGAGCCGAGAAACTGGAAGCCCGTTCTGGGCGTCTTTTTCAGCATGCCCATTTCGAAGAGAAGATTAACGATAGATTTCATCCGAGGTCCTTTTTGATTGTTTTGATCCTGTTTTCCATCATTGCCGACAGGCGCTTCATTTCTGACTGGAGAGCTCCGATCCCCTCGGGTTTCATGGCGGCCAGCTTGTCGAGGCGCCCCTTCCAGTACTGAATGACCGATATTTCGTGATCTGCTTTCGCCGACTCAACTTTTTTCTGAAATTCCCTCAGGAACGCCGCATTATCTCTCATGATGAATCCCCTGAATCACCCGATTCACTTAGCAGTGGCGGTTTCACAATTCCCTGGGCGCACTGCCCTCATCGAACATGGAATGTGAAACATCGAACATAAAACTTTGCTTTATATATCACGTATGCCGTTCCTTGCAATAAGAATCCTTTCTTCTTCCATATCGCACGCTGTTATATCGGTTGAAGGCGTCTGGACCACGTTACAGACAAGAGCATTTCACGAGGCACAAATGCTTATAAAGAGTCAATTTTCTTCTTTCTGAAAAACCATTTTTAACCTTGACATAACAGGATCATTCAGGTATATGTCCCGCACAATCTCCACGGGTTTGAAGGAGTTTATGGGGTGTTGCGTAAATGTGGAGCATTAGAAGCTGTAAAATGCCACGAGCCCCTGTAACGTAGCGGATTTCCAGGAAGTACGGAATGTGGTTTTCATCATGATTGTTCCAGGATTCCTTGGAGATTCATATATTTCCTAATTATTAAAAGGAGGTAGTAAGTATGGCAGGTCTGTGTTTTGAATTTTCAGAAGAGCAAAGAATGCTTGAAGACAGTGTTGTGCGTTGGGCATATGACTGGCTGGAGCCCCAGATGGAGCATATGTACGAAATCGACGAAATGCCCGCTGACCTTTTCAAGCAGACAGGGGAACTCGGAATCAACGGAATCGTGTTCGAAGAGAAATACGGCGGCGCCGCGTTAGGTTATGTCGAGACGCTTCTCGCTTACGAATCCATCGCCCGGGTCAGCAATGCCCTCTCCATGACCGTCGGCGCGAGCCAGACGCTCTGTTTCGACAACTTCCGCAGGAACGCGACGGAAGAGCAGCGGTTGGCGGTACTCCCCAAATCCTGTACCGGTGAATGGATCGGATGCCTCGGCATCACCGAGCCCAACGCAGGATCCGACGCTATGAGCCTGGCGACCAGAGCCGAAAAGAAGGGCGACAGATACATCGTCAACGGCAGCAAGATATTCATCACCAACGCCCCCGTAGCAGATTTCTTCGTTTTCTATGCCAAGACCGACCCCGAGAAGGGACCTCATGGTATTTCCGCGTTCTTCGTCGAGCTCGACAAGGTACGAGGGGTAAGCTGGAGCTGTGAGAAGATCAAGAAATGGGGTATGAGAACATCCCCCACGGGACTGCTCACCTTTGAAGACATGGAAGTTCCGGAAGATCAGCTCATCGGCGGACTGAACAAAGGTGTTGCCGTTCTGACGAGCGGTCTGTGTACCGAGAGAATCACCCTCTGCGGCTGTACGCTGGGTTCACAGCGACGGTGCCTCGAAGACTCTCTGAGATATTCAAAAGAGAGAGTCCAGTTCAAGAAACCCATCGCTTCCTACCAGCTCATCCAGGGCAAACTTGCCGATATGTACTGCGACTACAAGGCCTGCCGGTGGATGGCCTACAGCGCCGCCGCTTACTGCGACATGCAGGAAGATAAGTCAGGCGGAAAGGGAACCGACCTCGACCGTATGGCTGCGGCTGCCCTTCTGTACTGCGGCGAAAAAGGAACCAAGATCGGCCTCGATGCAGTTCAGATCCACGGCGGTTACGGATACTGCCAGGAGTACGGCGTGACGAGACACTTCCTTGATCAGAAACTGTGGGAAATCGGCGCCGGTACGTCGGAAGTCCGAAGAATAATCATCGCCAGAGAGCTGATGAGAGACAACTTCTCAAGCGGTTACTAATAGCTGCTTAAGAACGATATTGACAAAAAAGCCATGGTCGAACGACCATGGCTTTTTTTTGATACGAAGGCAGTTCCGCCTTGCGTCAAGGGGCTTCGCCACCACCGATTCATCTTTTAACCAGATATCAGCATGTTAGAATTAACAATCTGTCCCGAGAATCCATTCCGGGTTTGACTTTCACCTGTAAGTTAAGTATATAAAACCGTATCCAAAGAATCCATTATGCGGGGTGAACGATGAGTAAACGAAATTGCCTGTTTGGGATGCTGCTTTTGACGTTCCTCATCATTATACTGTATGCGCCGCCGTCCGTTGCCGAAAAGGCGGAAGATACCGCCCACCTCACGCTTCAGAAGACAGCCATTTCACAGAAAAAACTCGACACCTATGTTGTTCAGAAGGGCGATTGGATATTCGATATCATCAGGCAGAAATTCGGTGCCTCTGAAAAAGAGATTATAAAAATATTGGAGCAGGTGAAAGAGCTGAATCCGGGAATAAAGGACATACACAGGATATCCCCCGGCCAGGAACTGATCCTGCCGAAAACGGGAATTCGTTCGACGATGCCGGCGGCTCCTGAATCAACAGTGAGGCAATCTGCAGCAATGGAAGGGGGAGACGAAGGAGGAAAAGCCAGGCCATACGTTGTAAAGGAAGGAGAAACGCTTTCCGATATCATCCATGGCGAACTGAGCGCTACCGACGAGGATATTTATCGGATGATGCGAGTAGTGAAGCGGCTGAATCCGAATGTTAAAAACATAAACAAGATATACCCTGGACAGAAATTGCTGCTGCCGTATGTGAGTGGTGGGGATGAAGAGAAAGGGGGCGCTCTGTCGTCGGGTTACGGGAAATCATTCATAGCCGAGTCGTCCAAGGTCGTCAAGAAGCCGATCCCAAAGAAAACAGAGCCGATCGCTGAAAAAAAGCCGGAGCCCATAAAAGAAGACACAAGGAAGCCCATGCTTCTATTGAAAGAAAAGGTGGCCGTTCTCCGATACATTCTCAGCAGGGTGAACGGCGCTGTCATATCCGAAGGCAAGTATTTCATACCCCTCTTCCCGGCGGGGCAGATTACCATTGACTGTTCATCGGTTCCCGTCGTCGAGCTCGAGGATGGAATGACGATTCTTCTCGACTTCTCCGGAAGCATACCGTCCGGGCTCAGGCAGGTTATCGAAACGACATGGAAAAATTACGTCATCATGGAGGTAGGCGAGGAGAAAGACATCCCGTCGCTGGTGGAAGCCGTTGTCACGACATCAAAGAACTACGGATTTAAAACGGTCAGAGACTTTCTGACGATTGGAAAAAAACCGACGGTTCGCGTCTTTGTGGACTGGGTCGTCTCTGAGAAAAAATCGAAGGGCGGCAAAGCATACTCGTTCGGTATCAAGAATGTACAGGGCATGTCGTCCATCCTCCCGGGCAATATCCGGGAATATGCCGACAATGAGGGATTCGAGATCGTCGAACTGCTCCAGGGATCAGAGGTGGTGGGGCTCAGTGAAATCTATGAAGGTGTGCCGATGCCCCGTCTGACATCCGACACGAACGTTCTTCTGGCGGAATCGCTGGTTAAAGTGCTCGGGCTGGAACCGGAGAAACATGCAGACGTGGAGATCTACACAATGGGTGAACATGGTTTCAGCCTGTCGTTGAAAGTGGACCTCCTGCTGACAGCAGGCAATAAACGGGTGATCCTCCACGGGAAGAAGATACCGGACCATTTCACCCAGGCCCTGAAGGAACGGGGAATGGAGTATGTTTATCTGCCCGAAGGAGAAAAGAAAGAATCCGCCGTTGCCACAGTTCTTTCTGCGCTGAATGTACATTTCGTGGCGGACACGTTCCGTTTTCCCTTTTCACCGGCGGCAGGGCACAGTGGAGGTGACATATCTTTTGAAGGTATCCGGGCGGACGCTGATAATAGATCCCTGTACTTTGTCGATCAGGATATAGATCCGGGAATTAACGGTTTACTGCAGAAAAAATGGAGAGTTGAGCTGCTGACGTATTGAAGGTCAAAGCAATAGGTCTTTTATCGGGCGGCCTTGACGGCATCCTTGCCGTCAAGGTTGTTCAGGATCAGGATATTCATGTTGAAGGTGTAACATTTGAGACACCTTTTTTTAGTGCCGAAAAAGCCCGTGAAGCG
Source organism: Deltaproteobacteria bacterium (assembly GCA_016936905.1). Lineage (GTDB taxonomy): Bacteria > Desulfobacterota > Syntrophia > Syntrophales > UBA6807 > DSDU01. Next base: position 4,806 of record JAFGWZ010000298.1, read on the forward strand.
GCACGGCACATCAATCTTCCCCTTTCGGTCATGAATATAACCGAAGAGTATCTCATCATGCTTCGGGCCCCCCGCTATGGTTATGGAAAGAACATGAACCCCTGCATCGATTGTCATTCCATGATGCTCCGCATGGCTGGACGCAGAATGGAGGAGACGGGGGCCGACTTCATCTTCACCGGCGAGGTGCTGGGTCAGCGGCCCATGTCTCAGACAAAACAATCGCTTCATGTCGTGGCAAAGAACTCTGGCTACGAGGGACATGTCCTTCGCCCCCTGAGCGCCCGGCTCCTTGGCGCAACAGTTCCGGAACGGGAGGGAAAGGTTGATCGGAATCGGTTGCTCGATATTCAGGGAAGAAGCAGAAAACGTCAACTTGCAATGGCTCAGCACTACGGCATCACCGCTTATTCCACCCCTGCCGGCGGCTGCCTGCTCACCGATTCCATGTTTTCAAAACGTTTGAAAGACTTGTTCAACCATCACGGGGATGAAGCGGTGAGAGACATTGAACTTCTCAAGCACGGGCGACACCTTCGGCTGAATGAAGAGGTGAAGATCGTTGTCGGCCGTCACAAGGGAGACAATCTGGCAATATACGGCCTGTCTCTGAAGCAGGACGTGATCATCAAGATGAAGGACTATCCGGGACCGATCGTTCTCATTCCCTACGGATGCTGCGACGACGTGCTCGAGACGGCCGCTTCTATCTGCGCGGCATACAGCGATGCCCCGGGTGACCGGGAGGTGACCGCCGCGTGTCACCATCCCGACGGGTCCATCCGGCTCGTACCTGTCATGGCGGCCAGGAAAGAAGACCTCCAGCCTCTCGTTATCTGACGCTTACCGCCGCTTAAAATCACTTTCCGATATGTCCGGTCCTGCCAGGCGGCGACTGCCACGTCCCTGTTCCTCGGCCGTGATTTCTTCTCTTCATCATGGCCGCAGGGATGCGCCGGCAGTGACTCATGCAGCCTCCCATGATCCATGGGCCGTTCCCGGTGAAGCGGACGTGATTACTGTTCCTCGGTGCCCACGAGCTGATCGAACTCGGCGACTTCCACGACAGGAGAAGTGGAAAATGAAATCCCCGTCAGTTTCTGAAGTGCGACGGAGGTTTTCAATACCTGTTCAAGACTGGGGAAGTCGACAATGATAACCACGTCAAACTGTCCGAGAAGCGTGTACATGGACTGCAATTCACCGCCGTTGTTCTTGATCAGCGCGATGACCTTATCCGTTCGGGAAGCGCTGATTCCGGAAAGCGCTTCATGGGAGTATTTTCCAAACATGAAAAAACGTGTCATAGCTGGGACCTCCCTTCTAGTTTTTACCTGTTGAGTGCCACGACATCGTGGACAACTTTTCGTGCCAAGACATCGTGGACACTCTGCCGATTAGCGTAGTTTGTAATCAAATTCCTCGACCTGGGTTTTGTCCAGGAAGAGTTTCAGTTTCTGCTCTTTGACATTAATCGTAGCCACCACATATTCAAGCTTGAGTTCCGGTGGGACCGGGAAGATCTCACCGAAGATGTTGAGCTTCAAATCGCTGCGGATGAGGCGAACCACGTGATATGTACCGGTCTCAGGCTTTTTCAGCCGATGCTTTGGGACCTCATTTTCTTTAGGAAACCTCAGTTTCACATTTGAAGCAGCAAGGGCCTTCAACGGTGTTTTCCCTCCGAGCTTACTGTAGCGATACCTGCTGTTATGGCGCTGTTCGAACATCAGCGATCCGGTTTTCAAGTCTCCTTCCGTTGCCATGACGACATTTCCGAGAAACATCTGCTGATAACGATCGTTAAACTTCTCGATCATTCCGTTTCTCCATGGCTCAGCCACTGGGATGAACCAAGGCTCGATACTGTTATTCAGACAAAGCCGAATAAGTGGTCCCATGCCACGGGGATGAGTAGGGCTGCCGAAAAAGGACATGGCATTGTCAATCTGGATATGATCCGGTATTCCCATACGCACCCAGATGGCCCATAAACCGTCAAGGATTGATTGTCCTGCCTTGGAAAGTGATGGATGCAGTCCGCACCGGACAGTTGCCATATCGACCACATTGAGGCTATAAAACCGAACAGGACCCTTCAGGTAGCACGGTCCAACCATATCAGCCTGATGTGATTGGTTCGGCAGAACTGACGGCAGCTTGGGATATAGTGTTCCTTTGGCTTCATACTTGCCTGTTCGCCGATGGGTCAACTCGTTCCGACTTAAAATCCGGTTGATGGTTCTGATTGACGGCAGCGGCCTGACACCAAGATCTTCCATCTCCCAGAGAATTGCTTGAGCGCCGCTGAACAGATCTTGGTTGTAGAGATTGAGGCGAACCATCTTGACGATTTCTTCAACCTCTACCGGCGTGTACCTTGAGGCCGTGAGAGGACGTCGTGACCGGCTCTCACTCCAGGAATTGTCATCCTCAAGATGACGCCCGATCCATTTGTACAGCCAAGCTTTTGACTTGCTGAGCGATGCACAAATCGCTTCTGGATTTTCGCCGTTCTTAAATCGCTCCACAGCCAAAATCCGCTGCTGCTTGTTTTCATCTTCCATGAGCACCTCCAAATTTGTTTCGGTATTCATGGAATGACGCGGTGACTATTCGATTGTCAAAGAACTTTGTCTACGATGTGGTGGCACCTTTTTCCGTCCACGATGTCGTGGCACTCAACATTTACCATATAGTAAAGCATTCGAACCGACCGGTCAATGGGAATGGTGTGCCTATCGGCTCCATGACATCACAACTCAAGGTGTTCTTTTCTCAGCAGATCGTGGACAGTCTTTACCGGGCTGAACGTCGTTATGGGAACTTCCACGAAAATGGTATTCCACCCCGCCATTGCCCCGTTCCATAATCCGGGATGTTCAAGGGCCTTCAGCCGTTTTCCTTCCAGAGATTTCTCAGAAATGAAATACGCCCCTGTATCGACGAACGCTTCGAGATCGAACTTGTTTCCCCGGTAATCCTTGACGGCGCATACGATATCAACGGGATTAAAATGCGTCGATGACAACCAGACGCGTTTCTGTTCATCCGATGTCATGTCGACCTGGGCCTGTTCTATAATTTGAATCGACATCGTCCCGTGCCGGCTCACCCAGAAAGGCCCCCCGCCGGGTTCTCCCGCGTTCCTGACCATGCCGCAGACACGAAGCGGCCTGTTGAGCCTGTCGAGGAGAAAACGAATCATACGGGATCTGTCGAATTCCTCAAAATTCTCCGGGAGGCTCGCACAGAGGGTATTCCGGCAGAAAGCGCCGGCGTAGGCGAGTGTTTCATCGCTCACCGGTTTGTGTTCCAGATCACGGACGTACGAGTGTATGCGGTCCTGGAGCAGTACGAGATATCCGCCGAGAATTTTTTTAAAGAGAATGGTGTCCTCTTTGAGCCGGTCAGGCGCGACATTGTCGATATTTTTAATGAAGATGATATCATGATTGATTATATTGAGATTTTTCAGAAGGGATCCGTGTCCTCCCGGCCTGAAGACAAGGTTGCCCTCACCGTCCCGGAAGGGCCTGTTCGCCATATCGACGGCAATGGTGTCGGTCGACGGTAGTTGCAGGGATATGGCAATGTCGAATCGCGCACCGTACAGACGCTCGTACCGTTTGACTACCCGGGAGATGTGATGCTCAACCTCGGATTGATGCTCCGGTGACAGGGTGAGGTGGATGCGACAGATTCCTTCCGAATCTTTTACGTAACGGGCCGCCTCGACAAGATGTTCTTCCAGCGCGGTACGGGTATGTTTCTTATATGCGTGAAATTTGAGGACGGCCTTGGGCAGATGGCCGTAATTCAGGCCTTCCGATAAAAGAATATAAGACAGGATTGTGGAGAAGCGGCGCTCCTTCATGAGTAATGAGATGTCGTGCCCGTCCCGGGACAGCGCCTCTTTAAGGTCATCGTAAAAGGGATAGCGTGGCAGATTCTCGCTAAATTCCTCAGCGGACTGGCTGTCTTTGAGATCCGCAGTCCCGGCCAAGGCGAACCAATCCTTGAACATGCGGCTGGCCGCTCCCGAAGCCGGCACGAATTTTATCATCATTCCCCGGCTTGCCGCCCCGTCGTGGGCTTCCATAAACTTCTGCCGTTGTTCAGGGGGGATGGTGATGATGCCGTCACCGACGGTGCAGGGCCTCACAAGGCGCATCGGTTGCAATCCTTGGTTGAACTGACCGATCTGCTTCATTACCTCATCGACGGACAGGCCCGTCCGGGAGATCATGTCCACGTCCTTCGGGGTAAACATTGAAGTATTCACTTTTTTTATCCTCCCTGATTCAAATATTTCACTTCTGTATGGATAGGTGCGCACTATTTCTTAGTCTTGACAATCTACCCCTTTTGTCCCTATACTTGCCGCGGTAACCGTCCTGACGGCATTGCCGTCTCGGCGTGTTTTCACTGTAACGAAGCCGAAAAGAATTGGTGTCAACAACAAATCAGTAACAGAAGGAGATAACCAGTATGGCAAAAATAGACGCCTTTTTCAAGCTCATGCATGAGCAGGGTGCCTCGGACCTCCACCTCGTATCGGGACAGCAGCCGGTGATACGACTGAGGGGCGACATGGAACGGGTCAAGTACCACAGCTTGGATAATGACGAGCTGAAAGCAATGCTCTACGAGATTGCGCCGGAACATAAGGTCAAACAATTTGAAGAAACGGGAGACATTGACTTTGCCTACGAGGTTCCCAATCTGGCACGCTACCGGGCCAATTTCTTCCAACAGAAAAATGGCGTTGCCGCCGTATTCCGTGAAATACCAAGCAAAATCCTGACCGCTCAACAGCTTAGCCTCCCACCGGTTATTACGAAATTGGCAAGCCTGCCGCGGGGGCTGGTACTGGTTACGGGCCCCACGGGAAGTGGAAAATCCACGACCCTTGCGGCCATCATAGACGAGGCGAACAGGACGCGTAAGGACCATATCATAACCATCGAGGATCCCATAGAGTTCGTCCACCAGAGCCAAAGCTGTATTATTAACCACCGGGAAGTAGGTCTCCACACAAAAACCTTTACAGCGGCCCTTCGCGGCGCGCTCCGGGAAGATCCCGATATTATTCTGGTCGGCGAGATGAGAGACCTTGAAACGATATCGCTGGCAGTGGAAGCCGCATCAACGGGGCATCTTGTTTTCGGAACGCTTCATACCACGAGCGCGTCGAAGACACTCGACCGGGTCATTGAAGTATTCCCGGCAAGCGAACAGATGCAGATTCGTTCGACCCTTGCCGATGGTATCAGGGCGGTTGTTTCTCAGGTCCTGTTCAAGCGCATCGACAAGCCGGGCCGTTGTGTCGCCCTCGAGATTCTCATTGCCACGCCTGCTGTTCGAAACCTGATTCGTGAGGCGAAAACGTACCAGATCCCCTCGATCATGCAGACCGGAAAGAAATATGGTATGCAGATGCTTGATGACGCCATAATGGACCTGATGAACAAGGGATGGATCAGCGCGGAAGAAGCCTACACCAAGTCGAATGACAAGACGAAATTCAGACCGTTCCTGCGCACTCCTCCATCCGATTTCACTGAAGTGTAAGCGTGACGACGGAATTTACAATCAGGTTTCACGTTTTCCGTTTTACGATTTCCGGTATTCGTTATCCGAATCCGGGATTACAATTACCAAGGCTGAGGTGGCTCTATGAGAAAGCAGGAAATTGATTACATCTTGGGGAAAATGCTCGACGCCCGAGATAACGTATCCGACCTGAACATTACCGTTGGCAAGCCATTTCAGGTCGAATCGTCGGGGCAGCTTACGTCGGTTCTCGATCCTCCATTTTCCGAACTGACGCCGTTCCAGACGGAGATCTTCGCGTTGAATCTCATCAATCAGGATCGTCGCCTCACCGAGATCCTGGTGAAAGAGGGATCGTGCGATGCGTCATACGAGCTTCCGGGGAAAGCCCGTTTCAGGGTTAATATATTTTCTCAGCGGGGAAATTACTCAGCGGTGTTACGAAAACTGGAGACGCAGATCCCCACAATCGAGCAGATGGGACTGCCGGAGGTGTTTCATAAAATGACCGGGGAAATAAACGGCATCATCCTGGTGACCGGAGCGACGGGCAGTGGAAAAACGACATCGCTGGCAACTGTTCTGAATGAAATAAACGAAAGCCGATCGATCCATATTATTACCCTGGAAGATCCTGTGGAGTTCCAGCATCCCCATAAGAAAGCTACCTTCAACCAGCGGGAACTCGGCCAGGATTTCGATAGTTTTGCAAGCGGTCTTCGTGCCGCGCTGAGGCAGGCGCCGAAAGTTATTCTCGTAGGTGAGATGAGAGACCGGGAAACAGTGGAAATAGCCATGTCTGCCGCGGAAACGGGCCATCTCGTCCTGAGCACTCTCCATACCGTTGATGCCGGGTCGACAATAAACAGGATCATCGGTATGTTTACATCGGAAGAGGAGAACCAGATTCGGATTCGACTGGCTGACACGGTAAGATGGATTGTCTGTCAGAGGCTTTTACCGAAGATCGGTGGAGGGAGAGTCGCGGCACTGGAGATTATGCAATCGAATCTGAGGGTGAAGGACACCATTTTGAATGGTGAATCGGAGGGAAAAACGTTCCGGGAAATCATCGAGGCGGGGACTGCATTTGGAATGACGACATTCGATGACTACATTGTCGGTTTATACGGGAAGGGATTGATCACGGAAGAAACGGCCCTGGCGTTTGCCACGACGCGGGGTGTGGTAGGAAGGGGCATCGATCAGCTGAAAACAACGCGAGGTGAAGCGACAACGGAGATAGAAGAGCTGCAGATCGATAAAGAATATGGCAGACCGAAGCGAAGTTTATAGTACATGAGAACGGGAGAGAACGACTATGACAGAAGATAAAGGAATCCTCCAGGAAGTTGCGGCGTCGTCATACAGCCCGAAAGACATCCCGTTTGATTTTGTGGGCGAGGAAAATCTCACGGCTCTTGTCTGTGAAAGTGATCCGGCGCAGCGGGCGAAGATCGTGGAAGGGCTGAGTCAGGGAAACTATTATATCACCGAGGCGGAATCCACTTTGGAGGCCCTCAAGTCCATGCGTTTTCATGTGTATGAGGCCATCGTTTTGAATGAAATGTACGGGACGGACAATCCTGATAAGAACATTATCATGGAATACCTCAACAGCCTTTCTATCAGTATCCGGCGAAAGATATTCGTGGTGCTGATCAGCAACAGATTCCGAACGATGGACAACATGGCGGCGTTTAACAGAAGTGTCAACATGGTGGTAAATATGAAAAACATCGACGAATTCGGGGTCATCCTGAAACGGGGCGTCGATCAGAACGACGCGTTTTATCATGTCTACAAAGAGACGATGAGAAAGCTCGGAAGGATATAGGGAGCGTGACGCCCCCCACATTCCGTCCCCCGCCTCCGTCGGGGGGGGGGATTCTCGATAACTCCGTTCCGGTTTTTCAGCCTTCAGTTGTCCCAGCGGCTTTCAGATATCCTTTCGCAAGGCTTGTGTTCACGTGAATGACGCCCTTGTTCATGTTCTTCAAAGGATAATCGTCTGTTATAACCGGAAGCCTTTCCGCTTCCTCCTGTGATGTAATGACCGATCCTGCGGGAACATACCGGTTGTCCGGGACGGATACACCCATGAGGATCACCCCCGGTTCCACGACGCAATGACCCCCGACCGAGGATTTGAATACCAAGGTTTTCATGCCGATGAACGTATCGTCGCGGACGACCGCCGGGCCATGGATCTGGACCTGGTGGGCAAGAGATACCCGCTTTCCCACATAGACGGCATAGTTCTTTCCATCGATCTCATAAAGATTTGACTCGATGGGTTTCCCGTGTTCCTCGGTTTCCAGTGCGTGGATAACAACGCCGTCCTGGATATTCGAGTCATCTCCCACGTATAACGGCTGTCCTTCGTCGCCGCGGACACACGCTGCAGGTGATACCATGATGTTCTTTCCGAGAATCACGTTCCCGATTACCGCCGCCAGAGGATGGACGTAGGTGCTTGAATCGATAGTCGGTTCCGACACGGTTGAACTGAAATCAGTGAGCACATTCCTTTCGATCATTCTCTCCTCCTTTTTGTCCCTGTGCCTCGTGAACACGCTCCACGACGGCACTATTTATCGGGGGACGTCGATTATTCGCCCCTTTTTTTGTTCTTCTTCCCTGAGGCGTTGCCATACCTCATGAACAATCGTTCGTGTTTGATCAAGTGTCCCTTCATTGTTAATGACAAAATCCGCAAGGGTGATCTTCTTGTCGATGGGCATCTGAGCCCTCAGACGGTTCTGTGCCTGTTCTCGGTTGTAACTGTTGCGCTTCATGACCCGTCTGATTTGTTCTTCCGGTGATATGTGCACAAGAATGACCATGTCGAAGAGTGACTGGAGTCCCGCCTCGAAGAGAAGCGGTATGTCTGAGATCACTATCGCCCGCCCGTCTTTCTTTTGAATCTCGGCTATTCGGCGTTTCCATTCTTCGATCACGGCAGGGTGTACGATCTCGTTCAGTTTTTTGAGCTTTTCGCGGTCACTGAAAACGATGGCTCCCAGCTTCTCCCGGTTGATCGTTCCGTTCTCGTTGAGGATGGAGTGGCCGAAAGCGGCGACGATCCCTGTCCATGCCGGGCGGTCCGGTTCTTCAACAGAATGGGCGAGCTCATCAAAGTCTATGATGTACGCTCCCTCTTCGCGGAAAAAAAGGTCGACCGTTGATTTTCCGCTTCCAATCCCGCCAGTCAGTCCTATGTTCAGCATGGGTCGATACCTACCATATGGGAATTTCTCCATCAACAGAAAAATCGGCGCCACAGGACCAAGGCGGCAAAGGATAAAGTTTCATGTTTCATGTTTTAGGTTTCACGTTATCCGATTTACGAATTTCGATTTATGTTTTCCTATTCCCCGTATTGTTCCTTGACCCAGGACTGGTAGTCTCCGCTGCGGACACGGCCCACCCATGCGGCGTTGTCCATATACCAGCGAATCGTCTTTTTCAACCCCGACTGAAACGATTCTCGAGGATGCCACCCCAGGTGTCCGGTCAGTTTCGAAAAGTCTATAGCGTACCGGCGATCGTGCCCGGGTCGGTCTTTCACGAACGTGATGAGGTTCCTCCGGGAACGGTCCCCGAGGAGGCCGCACAGCTCATCGACGATGTCGCAGATCATTTCTACGATGACGATGTTTTCCATTTCCATGTTGCCACCGATATTATACGTGTCTCCCCGCTTTCCCCCGTTCATGATCTGCCAGATTGCGTCGCAGTGATCTTCCACGTAAAGCCAGTCACGGACGTTTTTGCCGTCACCGTAAACAGGCAGCGGTTTGCCGTCGATGGCGTTCAGCGCCATGAGGGGAATGAGTTTTTCAGGAAACTGGAAAGGACCGTAATTGTTGGAGCAGTTTGATATGGTAACGGGCAGGCCGAAGGTTTTATGATAAGCGCTCACCAGGTGGTCCGACGAGGCCTTTGATGCTGAATAAGGGCTGCTCGGTTTATACCGGGTTGTTTCCCGGAAAACGCCGCGCTTGCCGAGGCTGCCGTAGACCTCATCGGTGCTGATGTGGTGAAAAAGAACGAAACGGTCCATACGGGCCCGGGCTATCTCGAGAAGATTATATGTCCCAACGATGTTGGTAAAGATAAATTCTCCGGGCCGCTTGATTGAACGGTCGACGTGTGATTCGGCAGCGAAGTGACAGACCGCATCGATATCATGACGTGAGAAAATATCCTCCAGGGCATCAAAATCGCAGATGTCGGCACGTTCGAAACAATATCGATTGCAATAGTTTTCTTCAATTGCACGAAGGTTATCGGGATTTCCTGCGTATGTAAGCTTATCGATGTTGATGATTCTTCCTTCATAATTTGTTTTATCAAAGACGTAGCGGATAAAATTGCTTCCGATAAAACCGCTTCCGCCCGTTACCATCAAGTTCGATATGATTTTCATGCTCGTGCGCGTCCCCTCTCTTTAGCTTCGTTGGATCATTTCTCTTCAGGGTTCGACTTACCCGTGTTCTGAGTTAACGGGCTGTTGCCCATATTCATTTTCACGGGGTCTATGAAGCTTCTTGATAAATTGACAGATTGCTTAAGACAATTATAAAACTCGACCTGCGCCTTTCGCCTTGAGCCCTTTATGTTGACCGCTCAAATGAATTTTCTGATTGTGCAACAGCCCGTTAATAACGGGATGACGTGGCGTTGTCAATAGAATAGTGCCTGTCTCGCCTTGACAGACGGAGGTTTTTCTCATAATGATGAAAAAGATATTTATGGGAGGTTACATGTCTTTCGATCACCTTGTACGTCACTACTCTAAGCCGTTGCGACCGATGCCGACGGATGTGCGGCCGGGTGGGACTTTGCGGGGAGACGTCCGGGCCATTCTTTTCGATGTCTACGGCACTCTTTTCGTCAGTGCGGCGGGAGACATCAGCATTGCCCGCGAAGCGGCCGACCGCAATGTTGGGGATGTCGGGGATCTTCTGCAGAGATACCGCGTCGGCAAGGATGCCGTGTCGCTGCAGGAGGTTTTTTTCAAGGCTATCGAGGGAGAAAAACAGCGACGTGAACGGGAAGGGGTCGATTACCCCGAAGTAGTGATTGAAAGTATATGGAAAGATATCCTGGCCATTGATGACGATGCCGTTATCAAGCGGTTTGCTGTGGAATACGAACTCATAGTGAATCCCGTCTTCCCTATGCCCCATGCGATGGACCTTCTCACCGTTCTGAAAAGGAAATCGTACTTCCTCGGCATCATTTCCAACGCCCAGTTTTATACTCCATATCTATTTTCCGCACTAATGGGAAACTCGCTTACCTCGCTCGGATTTAATGAAGATCTGTTGTTCTTTTCATATGCCTTTGGGTATGGGAAACCGTCTCTTTTTCTGTTTGAACGGGCAGCGGAACGCTGTGAGGGCTATGGTGTGAGCCGCGACGAGATCGTCTATGTGGGAAACGATATGTTGAAGGATATCTATCCTGCCGCTTCTGTGGGATTTCAGACCGTTCTTTTTGCGGGGGATGGGAGGTCGTTGCGGTTACGGCACGACGATGACCGATGCGACGGCCTGACCGCCGATCTGGTTATAACAGATCTTCTCCAGATAATGGATTATCTGTGACCTATCTGATAGAGGAGGGAAATTTTATTTGGCGATGACGGGAAATAAAAAATATTTTGTTGCGGCGGGCATTCTTTTCGTTTTTATCGTCGGGGCCGTTCTATGCTGGTATGTCATTTCATTCAAGGAACAGCCACTTCCTCCGGAACGGGGGGCTGAAACCATGATGGAAAAGCCTTCACCTGAGATGCCGGTAATTCCGCCTTCCCGCAAAGAGACCGTTGCTGAAACAGTCGTGACGGGCAAAATCGATGCGGCAGGCAGTGAACCTGAAGGTGTGCCGGAGGGAAAGGCCCTTCCCCCCGCCACGATGACGGAAACAGCGAAGAAAGAATCGAGAAGGATACATAAGCCGGTGAAAAGCTATTACGACCGGCTTTTTGGCGATATGAACGTCCTATTTGCATACTTAGACCAGCAGGACTACATTCGCGAATATGGACTGCCGGAAGGGACGAAACGCCAGGTTCTCACGATGCTCGCGGACCTGTCCGCCCATCCGCCTGTCATATCCGGCGAGACCAGGGATATTTTTATCCTTACCCGTAACATGGCACATTTCTACAGGGTCCTGGGAAAAGATAACATCCTTTTCATTAAAGACATCATGTCTCATGAACGTGAGATCGTTGAACAATTTGCCGACCTGCTTTACGAATGGATATTTGTGGAACTAAGGAGAAAGAATCCCGAGGTGAAAACATCGGTAAAAGATCTTTATGAATACGCGGGATTTTTCCTTACCACTCTGTCGGGGAAGGCATACCTTGCCAGGCGCCTTTCAAAAACTCGAATGATCGTTCTGTACTATTCAATCCTGATCCTGGACATGGCGGACCGTGACGAACTGAACCGTTACGGCATCGATATCCTGCCGCCGGTTAATCTTCTCATGGATGATATGGAAAATCAGCGGAACCTGGATTATCAGCGGAAATACCTTCGCCGGCTCGGTTCCATTAAACAACGGGTGATCAGGCAGAGGGAGAGCGGCGTCGCTAAATATTAAAACGGGAGAGATAGCCCTTATGCCGCCGGTACCAGAGGTTGGGAATAAGGCGGTAGAGCAGCCTCGAAAAGGTTCCGATGTACTCTTTCTCCCGTTTGTCGAACTGCGTCGCCTGTATTATCCGCTCGAGAATCTCCTCTTTTGACCCGCCCTCATTGAAAATCTTGTAGGCGCAATGGAAAAGGGGACTGTACATGTTTTTCTTTTCCAGGTACCGGTGGACGTTTTTGATGGTGTTCGGGCCTTCCGGAGTGCCGTCGATCTTTCTGAGTACCTGCAGATTGGTCTCGATGGGATTTCCGTTAAAAAGATCATAAAATAATTTGCCGTACCTGAAATTCTTGCTGGCATCCGATGAAAGGGTGACGTACATGTCACCGACGCCCGCCTGGCTGTAAAACGCCTGAAAGCTTCCGCCAAGAAGCTTTGAAAGAGACCTGATCTCTACCCCCGCCCGGGCGAAGAGTGTTCCCGGAATGGAATCCCCCAGATTGAGGCATTCGGTGATGCCTTTCAGGTTGGCGACAATGTTTTTCAATGCGCCGCAGGCTTCGACGCCCACAATGTCAAAATTATAGTAAGAGGTAAGTTCCTTCTTGTTGAGGGTCAGGAGGGTCGATTTAACATGCTTGGCAATGTTTTTTTCCCCTGCCACGGTGACGCAGACCGGTTTGCCCATGGCAATATCCACGTCGAAGAAAGGCCCTCCGATGCAGACGGTGGTGAATCGGTGGCGAATATCAAAGAAGTGGTTGTTGATCATCTGAGAGGGCGTTATAAGCTCCCTGGTTTTTTCGTCGGAAGCGAGGCCTTTAATGGGTGAGATAAGGCAGGTGGTATTCTTCTTACGGGCGATAAGGGGTTTTAGATAATCCAAGAGTTCGGGAAGCTTGTTCATCGTGATTGAAAGCACGATAAGGTCGTTTTCTTCCGCCACCCGTTCAAGATCATTCGTGGCCGTGACGTTTTCGGGCAGCCTGGGAACTTTGTCGATTTCTCCCAGTTTGTTCGCCAGATCCGCGGTGAGATGCGTCGGGTTGAGCCTGCTCTCATTGATTTTATCGCACAGCTCGGCGCTGTGGTAATACAGCGTAACATCCTGTCCGTCCCGTCCGAATTTATACGCGAAGGATGTTCCCAATCGTCCCGGACCGATAATTGCTACCTTTGCAGGATCCATATCTACAATGTGCTAACGCTTTCTTTATTGTCAGGACCGTGACTATACGTGGAATATCGGCGGTGTGTCAAATAAAATTATATTGAGGCGCCTTGACCCATCCTTAGGGCTGCCCCCAAACGCCCATCTGCGGCGTTCCCCTCGGCCTTTGTCGCTGCGACGCTCTATTAGTACGACTCACTCCTCAGGCTTTCGGAGCCTTGCATCTGCACATTTTTGAACAGCCCCTATACTTTCCCTCTGCTGGTAATGCTGTGCCTGAGCCACTGTCCGGGTGCAGTGCATCACGCGGCGTCTTCAAGGAGTGCCCGTATCTCCTCACCTTCTATTTTTTCCTTTTCCAGAAGAAGGGCGGCCCCTTTTCTCAGGACGTCTTTCCGGCTTTTCAGAATATCGAGGGCCCGTTCGTATTGAGTCGCTATGATATCGCTGATTTCCCTGTCGATCGTTTCAGCCGTCGCTTCACTGTAATCGGTTTTTTCAGGCAGTCCCATGTCGATGAACCCCAGCCGTTTTTCATGGGCGAGGTAGACCTGCCCCATGGAAGTGCTCATGCCGTATTCCTTGACCATGCTTTTTGCGATATCCGTCGCCCTCGACAGATCGTTGTGGGCTCCCGTCGATATATCTCCGAAGACGAGTTCTTCCGCCGCCCGTCCTCCCAGGAGTGTGGCGATCCTGTTGAGCAGTTCCGTCTTCTTCATCAAAAACCGGTCTTCCGTGGGAACCTGCATGGTGTACCCAAGGGCGGCGATACCCCGCGGTATGATTGAAATCTTGTGAACGGGGTCGGTCCCCGGCAGGGAGAGCGCCACGAGGGCGTGCCCCATCTCATGATAGGCAACGATTTCCCGTTCGTTTTTATTGATGAGCCGGTTTTTCTTTTCCAGGCCCGCGATGATCCGCTCCACCGCCTCTTCAAACTCCGACATATCCACTTCTTTTTTGTTCCGCCGCACCGCCAGCAGGGCGGCTTCATTGACCAGGTTTGCCAGATCCGCTCCTACCATTCCCGGTGTCATATCGGCGAGCTTATCCACGTCGATGTCCCGGGTGGCCTTGATATTTTTCAGATGGACCTTGAGGATCTCCCTCCGTCCCATCTTATCCGGCCGGTCCACCAGGACATGACGATCGAAACGCCCCGGCCGGAGCAGAGCAGGGTCAAGTATCTCCGGCCGATTGGTCGCCGCCATCAGGATGACGCCGACCTTAGGGTCGAATCCGTCCATTTCAACAAGAAGCTGATTCAGCGTCTGTTCACGCTCATCATGTCCCGACATTCCGCCGACACCCCGGGCTTTCCCCAAGGCATCCAGTTCGTCGATGAAAATAATGCACGGTGCCTTCTGCTTCGCCTGAACGAAAAGGTCGCGCACCCTGGCGGCTCCGAGGCCGACGAACATTTCAACGAATTCCGATCCGCTCAAGCTGAAAAAGGGAACCCCGCTCTCTCCCGCAACCGCTTTGGCGAGCAGCGTTTTCCCCGTCCCGGGGGGGCCGACGAGGAGGATGCCCTTGGGAATCTTTCCTCCCAACTCGGTGAATCGAGCCGGTTCTTTGAGGAAGTCGATGACTTCAACAAGCTCCTGCTTCGCTTCGTCTACGCCGGCAACATCGTTGAAGGTCACGTTCAATTCGTTTTCCATATAGATCCGCGCCTTGTTTTTCCCCAGGGTCATGAATCCTGCCTGCTGGCCGCTCATCCGTTTCATCATGAAATACCAGATGCCGATAAAGATAAAGATGGGAAAGACCCACGAAAAGAGGTCTCGCAGCAACGTCGATTCTATCTTTCCCTTGAAAATGACGTGGTATTGTTCAAGCATCGTCGATAATTCAGGGTCGACCCGGACGGTCTTGAAGGTCTTTTCTTCACCCCCCACCTTCATCTTTCCCTGGATCTCGTTTTCCGTGATGGCAATTTCCTGTACATTTCCCCCTTTGAGGTAATTCAGGAACTGGCTGTACGGGATTATCTCCACCCTGTACATCGACGCGATGTAGTTCTGAAGCAGGAGAACAGCCCAGATACCGATAAGTACGTACCATATGGAAAATTTATGGTGCTTTTCCATTATTGATTCCTCCCTTTTTTCCTCTGCCCCTTTTCTTCCATCCACGCCTGCTTAGTGTTACATGGACGGCTGCATTATATCATCCGCGGCGGCCGCGATAAATAAAATAGTCTGTCCGATTGCCCCGCCTGTCCCAATCCGCTACGGTTACGATATCCGCCGCGTCAAAGATGTCGTCAAGACGAGCCTGAAAGGCGTCGCAGCGGTGAGCAGACCAGAGGGTGAACACGCCGCCGTCGTTAAGCATGTTTTTTATGGTTTTCATCAAGGGCTTTTCATAGAGATCACGATTTTCGTTACGGGAAAGCCGCTTCGGGCCGTTGTCCACGTCTATCATGATGGCGTCATATCTTACGCCGGCAGCTGTCACGTAATCTCTCACATCACCCCGGATGAGACATACGCGGGGGTCTGAGAGGGCTCGGCCGTTGTGGCCGGCGAAGTATGTCCGTGCCCAGTCGATGATGTGGTTTTCGATTTCAACAACATCAACCCGCGTCACCTTTTCGTAATCGAGTGCCGCCCGCAGCGTGTAGCCCATTCCCAGGCCGCCCATGAGTATCGACAGAGATGAAGCGCCATTGACCAGCGGGTCGATGGCGTGGCGCGCCAGTTCTTTTTCCGACCGCATGTTATAGCTTGCCATGAGAAAGACGCCGTTGAAGATGATCTCATAGACCGGCAAGTCGGAATCGCCGTGATCGAGCACCTGTTGCAGCTGCACTTCTCCATGAGGAGTCGTCACGCGGCTCAGGATCTTTTTATTATACATCATCATGCGCGAACCTTTCCTGGATGATTATTCCTGCCTATGAATCAATTCTGTTGTATGTTGCGGTTAACCCTGTGGAAATGAACGGCAATGACGTTCACGCATTGAATCGCAAACCGTTCCGCGCGACACTGTCAATTCCTTATGATGCGATGAAATGCTGTATCATCACCATAGCGGCATCATTCAACTTTGTCAATGGAGCAGTAAAACGCCGCGGACGTCCGGGGTGCGGTTTCAAAAAAGGGCCAGTTCAACATGAATCTGTGATAGAATCACGCGCAAAGCAAAGGAGGGACGGCCCGGCCGGTTATTCATAATGGATGCGACATGAAAAAAGCGCTGGTCGTGATAGTATCGCTGATGGCGGTGTGCGTCATCTCTTCATGCGGTGCATCGGGATATGAAAAGGTTGGAGGCCCGTGCACGTATAATACAATCCCGGGCCCGATTACCATCACCTCGCTGAAAACGGTTCCTGAAAGTGAAAACGCCGGCCGGGATGCCATCACGGTGATGTATGCTTTTATGCCGGTGGATCCTACAGCAAAAAACCGGTATGCCTTTCCCATGTGGAGCGATAAAGATCGCGTGCTGACCGTCGGAGGTGGAATAAAGCGCGACAAGGAACGGGTCGCACGGAGATGAATAGCGGTAGGCAAACGCTACGGCGCTGCGCGGAAGGAGATTATGTCGGGGACCTGCACGCCCGTAATATTTGAATTGAACAGCGGGCGCATCCCCGCTGCTTGCGGACGGGTTAGCGAGGGAATATAAATAAACATTTTCCTTGGCAATCGGAGATTTCCCGCGACTCGTTGCGGGGAGCTTCAATTGAATGCCATTATCAATGAAAGGAGCGTGAACGAATGAAAAAGCGTAGGCTTGGCATAAACGGTCCTGAAGTGTCGGCCATCGGCCTGGGTTGCATGGGGATGAGCGAGTTTTATGGGGCGTCCGACGATATACAGTCGAAGCAGTTGATACGAGAAGCGCTGAAAGAGGGAGTGACCATGCTTGACACCGCCGATATGTATGGACACGGGCATAATGAAATGCTGATCGCCGAAGCGCTGAAGGGGTGGTCCGGTGACGTGTTTATTGCCACCAAGTTTGGTATCTGCCGTAAGAAGGGGTCGTATGAGCGGACGATCAACGGCAGGCCCGAGTATGTGAAATCGTCGGCGGAAGACAGCCTTCGAAGGCTCGGAAGGGAGGTCATCGACCTCTATTACATACATCGTGTCGACACGGCTGTTCCCATTGAAGATACGGTAGGAGCGATGGCCGATCTGGTCCGGGAAGGAAAGGTCAGATATATAGGGATTTCAGAGGCTTCGGAAGCTACGATTCGCAGGGCACACGCCGTGCACCCCCTTACGGCTGTCCAGAGTGAATATTCGCTCTGGACGCGTCGGGTTGAACAGCTTACCCTGCCGGTGACCCGGGAATTGGGGATCGGTTTCGTTGCGTACAGTCCCCTCGGCCGGGGTTTCCTTACCGGCGCGATTACCACTATGGAAACTCTTGATCCCGGGGATTTCCGGAAGTTCACCCCCCGCTTTCAGGGAGACAATTTCAGCCACAACAGGCGGCTCGTTCAAGAGGTGGAAGCCATCGCTCACCGCAGAAGTGTTACGACCGCCCAGTTGGTCCTTGCCTGGCTGCTTTCGAAGGGTGACGATATTATACCCATACCGGGAACGCGGCACTTTCCCTATCTCAGGGATAACATCGACGCCGTCGATGTCGCACTGACCGGTGACGAGATCGAAGCGATCGAAACGGCCGTTCCTGTTGGCGCCGTCAAGGGTGAACGTTACCCTGAAGCGGGAATGATCGGGATCGACGGATAGTTCGAAACGGGAGACGGCGCCGTTTTGTATCTATTCCAATCCCATAACGCCGGCGGAAGCCTGTGCTGCCATGACGGCATTGGATATTCTGGACAGCGATAAGGGGTGTCAACTCCTGGAAAATCTACGCGATCTGACCCGACGGTTCGAGCGGGGCTTGATCGCTTTGGGTTACGAGATCATTGAAAGTGAACATCCCATCGTGCCCATTATGATTCGGGACACAACGAAAACGGCGGATCTCGTGAGATTCCTTAAAGACAACGGTGTGCTCACGACCGGTCTCAACTATTCCGTCGTTCCGAAGGGAGACGAAGAAATCCGGTGTCACATCGCGTCGGACCGCACCGAGTATGATATAGATTATGTCCTTGATGTTCTGCGAAGTTTCAAACTGGCAGTATGAGAGTTCAGTTCATTAACCTTTCATGTTCTTCACAGCGTCACTCAGCTTCGGCGCCACATCGTAAAGATCGCCGACGATACCGTAATCGGAGGCCCCGAATATGGGGGCGTTTTCGTCCTTGTTGACGGCGCAGATCACTTTGGCGTCGCGTATGCCGGTGATATGCTGAACCTGTCCCGAGACACCGAGGCCGATATACAGAGCGGGCTTGACAGATATGCCGGAGATTCCGATACAGAGATCTTCGGGCAGCCAGTGGGACTCTTCGGATATAGGACGTGTGCAGCCGATTTCTCCCCCCAGGGCGGCTGCCAGTTCCTGAACAAGGCTGAGGTCCTCTTTCTTTTCAATACCCCTTCCGGCACAGACAACAATCCGGGATTCGGAAATATCCTTGGCTTCGGTTTCTTTCGGCTTCCGTTCGAGAACCGTCGACGCCGACGGTGGCGCTGCGGGAAGTTCCCGAATCGTTCCCTTGCGGTCACTTTGCCTCGCCGCCGCTTCGAACGTCCTCGGTATTATCGTTACCATAACGGGCCGGGTGGAGCAGACGACCGTCTGAATGGCCGCTCCGCCGTAAGCAAACCTCTCCATTTCAATTGTCCTGTCATTTTCATCGGCCTTCAGGCCGATGCATTCACTGCACAGACCCGTCTTCAGCCGTGCGGCGAGCCGGGCGGCAATATCCTTACCCCTTACGGTTGCGGCGATGAGAAAGATGTCGGGGTCCGCCGTCTGTGCTTCAGCGGCGATCACAGGGATATATGCGTCAAGCGGTTGATCTTCCGCAAGGGCGGTCAGGACAAGGACTTCATCCGCACCGCAGGCGATATAATCGTCGGCAACGCCGGTATTTCCCTGGAGAAAAACACTTGTCATCGTACCCAGTTTTGAGGCGAGGGTGCTGCCGATTGATAACAGTTCTTTCGTCTGTTCTAAACTCTCCGCGAATATCCATATTCCAGCCATGATCTCCCCCTTACCAGACTGTTGAAAAAGACCTATCACTATGAGGCTGTTCAAAAACGTCCAGATGCAAGGTTCCCGAAAGCCTGAGGAGCGAGGCGTACTTGGTAGTACGTCGCAGGGACGAAGGATGAGGGGAACGCAGCAGATAGGCGTTTTCAACAGCCACTTACCTGAGAACTCCTTCTTTGGCAAGTGCCTCGACAAACGCCTGTATGCCGGCCTGGTCTGCCGGGAATGTAATGCAGTTCCTCTCCATGCTCGCCGCAGTCATGCTGACTGTCTGCAGCGCCGGCTCGTAGGTCGCCGGCAGGTCGTCGGCAGTGACAGAGATTACCTCTTTCTTTGACGCCATCAACGTATCCTTCACTCCGGGAATCCTTGGATTGTTGATGTCGGGAACAACCGTTACCAGTGCCGGGAGTTGCGCGGCCATAATGTTGATGCCCTCTTCTACCTTCCTCTCCGCAATGATCCGGTTACCGTCAATGCTCAATTTCTGAACGAACGACACGCAGGGAATGCCCAGGGCCTCCGCCAGCCGAGGTCCCACCTGCTGGGCATAGAGGTCGCTTGATCCCTCGCCGCAGATGATCAGGTCATATTCCAACCTACCTTTTATCACATCTGTAAGGATTGCCGCGGTTTGTGACGGCTCCAGATTGTCGAATGATTGATCATTAACGAAGCAGGCCTTGTCGGGCCCCCGGGAAAGGGCGTCTTTCAATCCTTTCGTTGCTCCCGGCGTTCCCACCGTGACGGCGGTGACGGTACCGCCGCATTCTTCTTTAAGCCGGACCGCTGCTTCGATGGCGTTTCGGTCATAATCGCTGAGTTTGTAGTTTACCGATCGAAAGTCCAGTGCGCCGGACGACCCGGTCCGTATATACGCTTCGTCTATGACCCATTTAAAACAGACGATGATGTCGGGCATAGGTAGTCACCTCATGTTGCGAGCATGTTATAAGTGGAAAAGCTTACACACCAGATCGTGTCTCTGCCATGAACCCTTGAAACCACGCCGTTTTTGTACTGTGGCGAAGGGTACTGGCGTCCACAGGCGCCCCGCAGAGCGCCGGTGAACGATTGTGGCCGGTGTGCGGAAAAAAATTATCTGAGAACATTTCCGGAGATCACCATTCGTTGCGCCTCAGACGTACCTTCATATATCTCCGTTATCTTGGCATCACGGAACAGGCGTTCAACCTTTGCCCCTTTGACGTATCCGTAACCGCCATGGATCTGCACGGCCTTGGTGGTGTGTTTCATTGCCGCCTCGGCGGCGAAAAGCTTGGCCATTGCCGCTTCCTTGCTGAATGTCAGTCCCTGGTCCTTCATCCATGCCGCACGGTAGGCGAGAAAACGGCCCGCGTCGAGATCCATTGCCATGTCGGCGATCATCCACGCTATGGCCTGCTGCCGGGAAATAGGCTTACCGAACTGGACCCTCTCCTTCGACCATTTGATGGATTCATCAAGGGCGGCCTGGATGATGCCCAGCGACTGGGCGGCGATGCCGATACGGCCGTGGTCGAAACCGGTCATGGCCATGGCGAGGCCTGCCCCTTCCTTTCCCAGGAGATTTTCTTTCGGCACCCTGCAGTCCTTGAAGAGCATTTCCGAGGTTTGCGAAGACCGGAGCCCCATCTTTTTGAAGTGTTCGCCCGCCTGCATTCCCGGAGTTCCCTTGGGGACGACAAAACAGCTCATTCCCTTCCGGCCCGCTTCCTTGTCGGTCCATGCAAAGACAAAATAGTTGTCGCCAGTGGGGCCATTCGACGTAAAGGTTTTCACCCCGTTCAGGACGTAGTCATTACCGTCCAGAACAGCGGTTGTCGTTGCCGCCATTACATCGGTGCCGGCACCCGGCTCAGTGAGAACAAAGGCACCCAGTTTCTCTCCTTTTGCCATGGGAGTCAGAAATTTCTTCTTCTGTTCCTCATTTCCGAAAAGGAGCACCAGCATGCAGGCGATGCCCACGTGAATCGATACGGTGAATCCCGTGGAGGAGCATGAGCGGGACAGTTCCTCCACGACGAGAGCATGGGTTAAATAATCGGCTCCGGCGCCGCCGTATTCCACGGGAATCGGAATGCCCATCCAGTCTCCCGCTGCAAGTTTCTGGAATAATTCGGCGGGATGACGGCTGTTTTCATCGATTTCCGCGGCAATGGGGTCTACATTCGCTTCGGCGAATTCTCGCATGTTCTGGCGAAGCAGTTCCTGTTCCTCCGTAAATTTAAAATCCATACACGCCCTCCTCTTTTCATAAATATTCCCTTGTTCTATTCATGCCTTCCCTGCACGTTTTTGATCGCGCCCGGAAAGGATACTGCCCTCTGTCAATGTACCCCCGATGTCATTTTATCCGAAACGGAACTGTACACCGGTACCGCCGTCGGGATAGTTCCAGTCCAGCACATCAGTTCCGCAGGCGATACGACATGTTCCGCACTCGAGGCATCCGTCGATGGTAAGGACGACCTCGCCCTTTTCATTTTCGCTGTACAAACCGGCGGGGCACACGAGGATCGCCTTTTTCAGCCGCGGATCTTTTTCCATGCCCGGCCGTATGACAATGTGCGGCTCCAGTCCCGGTTTAAAGACGTCGAGTCCCAGCTTTGCTTTCAGCCCAGCAGAATTGCTCATATCTTCATCACCTTTCTGAAATCCTTGAACATGGAAAGCATTTCGCCGATAGTCAGGTAACGCCTGATGGTAGGGTAGAGCCGGTTTTTCGGCCCACCCGGAATCTCATAGAGGTCTTTCATTATTTTTCCAAACAGTTCGGGGTAGTGGCTCACGATTCTCCGTTCATCCAGCACCGCCGGGGTTTCTCTGAAATTCCTGAAATCTTCCAGGACGAAACTGTTTTCAAGCATGGTCTTATAAACCGCCAGCTTTTCCGCTCCGTAATCGCCTGCGTCTTTTGCCTGCAACACCGTCTGAGCGGCGTAATAGCCTGATGCGAGGGCGTACTCCATTCCCCTGACGGTGACCCCCAGGTTCAATGCCAGCCCTGCGGCATCGCCGGCGACCAGAATCCCGTTTCCCGAAAGGGGTGTCAACGAACGATAGCCACCTTCCGGGATGACATGGGCAGAATATTCCACGGTCGTCCCGTCCTTTATCAACGCCGCGATTTCGGGACGCTCCTTGAACCCGTCGAAGAAAGCAGGAGCTTCCAGGAACGCTTCGCCTTCCATGAGAGCCTTTATCCCTACAACGATACCCAGGCTGATACTTTCCCTGTTCGTGTAGAGGAACCCCCCACCGAATCTTCCCTTGGTAATATCGCCGAAGAACAGGCGGGCCGCTCCTTCGTCGCCTTCAAGATTGAACCGGGCGTTGATGAGATCAGGATCGAGTTCAATTACCTCCTTGATGCCGACGGCGTAATCGCGGGGCATTCCAGCATTGCGGAGGCCTGCTTTCTCCGCAATGAGCGAAAGGACACCATCACAGGCGATTACCACATCGGCATGGAGGCCGTCGTCCCCGGTGAGAACGCCGGTGATTTTCCCATTTTCAATAATAACGTCGTCCACTTTAGCGGAACTCAGCAACATGGCACCCTGTGCTTCCGCCTGCTCCGCCAGCCACCGGTCGAACCGGGACCGAAGGACGCTGTAGCTCTGATAGGGTGCCCGGTTCAGTTCATTTCCATAGTAGCCAACGGTGATGGAACGGTCCGCCGCCATCATACTGAACCCTTCGTGGGTGATGAAACGCTCAAAGGGGGCCTGGTCCCAAAGATCTGGGAAAAGATGGCGGACGGGATTGACATAGAGACGCCCTCCAGTGACATTCTTCGAACCGGCATACTCTCCCCGCTCCAGTAAGACGACTTCGAGTCCCTCCCGGGACATCGTATATGCAGCCGCAAGACCGGCGAGACCAGCCCCGACGACGATCACATCGAATTTTTCCATAATACCTTATTCCCTTTTCGTGTATCAAACAAACTTCACCAAAATTCGTAACCCATTTTTCTGCAAAGTTCAACCACAAATAAGAAAATCACGTTCACCTTACTGACGAGGCTCGGCGCGATGACGTTCCTGCTCTTGCTGATCATGTCGGGCAACCCGCAGATCCTGAACGTATTGGCCGCTTCCTTCTTTTCTGTCATATGCGTGTCACAATCAAAGATGTAGGCTTCAACCGGCGTGGCCGCTACAATATGCTGAACCTTTCCTTCGTTTATCATAACAACAACATTTGGCAACCCGCCCTCCGTCAGTTTTTCGGTATCGTTCGAGATTCCATACCGCTGCTTCGAAGAATCGGTCACAGGCGGTGTTTTGTGTTTAATCATTCCTGCTGATGAAGCCTTTCTGCGTGTCATGGCATCCTCCCTTTGAAAGTCCTTAACGATGTGGCGTTATCTATGGCACCGGAAGAGATAAAACTCAATTTTACATATTGCTGAGACGAAATAGGTATTTATGCCTCCAACAGGAACAAGGGATTCCGTTGGTGGTCCTGCGTTCTTGACGTGAACCGGCGGTCCGCTGATGCTCCGCGCCGTCATTCCATGTTTCCCTTCTTTGATAAGAGCATTTTGACATAACTCTTTCAATATAGTATGTCTTTCGAGGAAATGGGGGAGTCATCAATGGAACAGGAAAAGGGGATTATAACATCACCGGGAGGCCGCAGCGATCCGTGGGCATCCATCGTGAAGGACGGCATCGTCAAGGCATGGCCGATATGTCTCGGGTATGTCCCCATCGGGCTTGCCTTCGGCGTTATCGCCCAGAAAGCAGGGCTGGGCCCGCTGGAAATCGGGATGATGTCCGTGCTCGTTTTTGCCGGCAGCGCCCAGTTTATCGGTGTTTCCATGCTCAGTGCCGGCGCGGGTTTCATTCCCATCGTGATGACCACCTTTATGGTGAATCTGCGGCATCTCCTTATGAGCTCATCGCTCGCGGTGTACCTGAGAGGTATCAACCGCGGGCGGCTTTCGCTTTTCGCATACGGCGTCACCGACGAAAGTTTTGCTATGAATCTCACGCTGTTCAGGGAGACCGGCTGGGACTGGCGGCGTGGGCTCGTTCTCAATCATACCGCCAACGTCAGCTGGATCGTCAGTACGATTGCCGGCGGGTATGGCGGGCAGTTCATCCCCGCGGGAGCCTTCGGCATCGACTATGCTCTCATCGGCATGTTCCTCTGTCTTATTGTTTTTCAGCTGAGGGGGATGCTCTATGTGATCATCGCGGCGATAGCCGGTCTCCTGGCCGTAGTCATCTCTCTTGTAGTCCCCGGTAATTCCTATATCGTTATCGCGTCGATACTTTCCGCCACCATCGGACTGGTAATGCGAAGGGCGGGGTATTTCAAGGAAGAGGAGCAGGCATCGTGATGACCTCAGAGTACCTCGCCGTTATCGTCGGGATGGGAGTCGTCACGTATGTTCCCCGATGGTTTCCCCTCGTTTTTCTGACCCGCCGACGGTTGCCGTTATGGCTGGTCGAGTGGCTCGATTTTATTCCTGCGTCCATCCTGAGCGCCCTGGTGGTTCCCTATCTGATTACCACGGGTGAACCCCGGCACCTTGATGTACTCAGGCCGGAGCTGTTCGTTGCCATTCCTACCTTTGCCTTCGCGGTGAAGACAAAATCGCTCGCCGCAACGGTTGTTGTCGGCATGTTTCTGTTCTGGCTGGCGGGGATGTACCTGCAATAATCGGTCAAACGCAACTCGCGATGTGAAAGGAGCCGTCCTGACGGTGTAGTAGTGGTGCCGTGGTCGTATATATCAAGCTGTTTTTCACGGCCGTCCTCTGGGGCGGCACTTTTATTGCCGCGAGGGTTGTAGCTCAGGACGTCGGCCCGTTCAGCGCCGCCTTTCTGCGATTCGCCATCGCGTCGGTATTTCTGCTCGTCATTCTCCGGCATGTTGAGGGCAGGCTGCCGCGATTGACGACGCGCCAATGGATCGCCGTCATTCTTCTCGGCATGACGGGGGCGTTTGCCTATAATTTCTTCTTTTTCTCCGGGCTGAAGACGATAACGGCGAGCCGCGCGTCATTGATTGTCGCGACGAATCCTGTGCTGATCGCCCTCCTGGCGTCGTTTTTCTTCAAAGAACGATTGCGGGTCATTAATTTTGTCGGCGTCATTCTCTGCGCAACCGGAGCCATGATCGTCATTTCACGGGGAGATCCCACTGTGATTTTCCGTGGTGGCCTGGGGGCGGGAGAAATGAATATCCTGGGCTGTGTGGCAAGCTGGGTTGCCTATTCGCTCATAGGGAAGGTTGCCATGAAGAATATGTCGCCGCTGGCCGCTGTAACCTATTCCTGTATCGTGGGTGCCCTGGCCTTGCTGTATCCGGCGTTTTGTGAAGGAATGAGCCTCGAAATCACCCGCTACACCGCCATCGAGTGGTTCGGCATCTTTTACCTCGGTTTTTTCGGGTCGGTTCTCGGGTTTACCTGGTACTATCAGGGCATACAGGCGATCGGTGCGTCCCGGGCGGGGGTCTTTATCAACTTTGTGCCCGTCAGCGCGGTCATCATGGCATTTTTCATCCTTCACGAAGCGCTTGATGCGTCCATCGTCGCAGGCGCCGCACTGGTTGTCGGCGGCGCATATCTTACGAATAGAAGAAATATCTGACGGGTCTCACGCATTTTCCACATGTCAATTTAAGAAAAATATGCTTTTTTTCGTTGCTTTTGTGATATATTTCGCAAGTGCTTATATCCCATTACCTGGCCGGGAATTACCAACAATTTACCGGTAAAAAGAGGGGTGTGCTATGTCAAAAAAGAAAAGGGTATTTTTAGTAGCTGTATCGTTAGGAACGATGTTTTTGTTAGGATGTGGCTTCATGCAATTTCAAAAGGCCGGGATCATGCTGACGCAGGAAAGATACGAAGATGCCATAACGATTTATAAAGATTTTCTCACAGAGCATCCTGACTTCGTCGATGCAAAGAGCAGGCTGGGCTTTGCCTATTTGAAGACGGGCCGCCTCGATGAGGCCATAGCCCAGTTTGAAGCGGCGCTCGCACTGCAGCCCGGCGATCCCTATTCAGTCCTGTATATGGGAATGGCTTATTTGAACAAGGGAGAATTCGGCAAGGCATTGGAAATCTGGCAGGGATATAGAGACAGTAAACGGCCGCTGGTTGAAATTGAAATCAAACGTCAGATGACACTGCTGCAGATTGCGGAGAGCAGGCGTGCTGCCAGTAACGTTCTGTCGGAGGAAAAGAAACTTGAGGCCGTTAAAGCGGATAACAATACAATCGCGGTCTGTTATTACAAAGACCTGTCGCCCGATAAAAGCTTGCGTGCCTTCCAGAAAGGCCTGGCGGCAATGTTGATTACCGATTTGTCCAAGATAAAGTCTCTCAAGGTCATTGAACGCCTGCGCCTGCAGGCGCTTTTAGAGGAAATGGAACTCGGCCAGACCGGCATCGTGGACGAACGGACCGCGCCCAGAGTGGGCAGATTGCTGGGGACCGAGAACCTGACCGTCGGGAACCTGTCCCTTGGCATTCAGGCAGCCACCTCTCTCACGTCCACAAGCAGGGGAAACGTCAAGGGGACCGCGGTATGTGCCAAGGAAAAAGAGAAATTCTTTGAGTTGCCCTGTTGCATCGTACAGAATGTAGCAAAAATCCTGGGTGTCGAACCGAATTCTGAAGAGATGAAAGCAGTGTGCGGCACGGCGCACACAAAGAGTTACGATGCATTCATTTATTATGGTGAAGGCCTGGATGCCCTGGACGCCGGTCAATGGCAGAAAGCGAAGGACCTGTTTGAAGAGGCATTGAAAATAGATCCCCAATTCGATTTGGCAAGGGAAGGCGCCGATTCTTGTCCCGGCTCCTCGTCACCCGATATAGGCCAGCTTGGCACCATGACCGGGCCTCAGATGTCCGAACATGCTGAAGGTGCTGTTATCGTGGCCGAAGAGGCACAGGACGCGGCCGATGAAGCGGCGGCTGAAGCTTCCGGCGGCGGCGATGGAGGGTGATAGGACAAGATGGGAGCCAGTTGGGCTCCGTAAAAAAACACCTGCTTTTTCTGCAGAGTGAATTGATGGACTCGCAAAAAGTCCTCATCAAATAACTAGTTAAAATAATTTACAAATATGTCATTTATTCCTTGCATTCCGGCCCGCG